>JAHDHV010000141.1:7695-13205 GCA_020631155.1 Bacteroidota bacterium
GAACAGTAGGTAGTATTGTTATTGCTCCTTGTACAACTATGCAAGCTTGTGATGACGGCGATCCTTGTACTGAAAATGATATGGAAACAGTTGCTGGAGATGGAGCTACGGTTTGCGTGCCCTGTGCTGGTACAGCCATAGCTGCTTGTAGCCAAACAACTGTACAGGCTTGTGACGATGGCGACCCATGTACTGAAAATGATGAGGAAACCATTGATAGTTGTACAGGTGCCGTTTGTGTGCCATGTACTGGTACTGCCATTGCTGCTTGTAGCCAAACAAGCATACAAGCCTGTGATGATGGCGACCCGTGTACCGAAAATGATGAGGAAACAATTGACAGTTGTACAGGTGCGGTTTGTGTACCATGTGCTGGTACTGCCGTAGCTGCTTGCAATCAAACAACTGTACAAGCTTGTGATGATGGTGACCCTTGTACCGAAAATGACGAGGAAACAATTGACAGTTGTACAGGAGCCGTTTGTGTGCCATGTGCTGGTACCGCCGTTGCTGCTTGTAGCCAAACAAGCGTACAAGCCTGTGATGATGGCGACCCTTGTACCGAAAATGATGAGGAAACAATTGACAGTTGTACAGGTGCCGTTTGTGTGCCATGTGCTGGTATAGCCGTTGCTGCTTGTAGCCAAACAACTGTACAAGCTTGTAATGATGGCGACCCATGTACCGAAAATGATGAGGAAACAATAGATAATTGTACAGGTGCCGTTTGTGTGCCATGTGCTGGTACCGCCGTTGCTGCTTGTAGCCAGACAACTGTGCAGGCTTGTAATGATGGTAACGCTAATACTGTCAACGACATGGAAACCATTGATGCTTGTACAGGTGCTATTTGTATACCTTGTGCTGGTACCCCAACAGATTGTACAACAGACCCGACTACAACTCAGGCTTGTGATGATGGTGACCCGTGTACTGAAAATGATATGGAAACCACTCTGAACTCTGATGGAAGTATTTGTGTACCTTGTGCGGGCACGCCTGTAGCCGCTTGTAGCCAAACAACTGTGCAGGCTTGTAATGATGGCGACCCGTGTACCGAAAATGATGAACAAACCATTGATAGTTGTACAGGTGCCGTTTGTGTGCCATGTGCTGGTACTGCCGTAGCTGCTTGCACCTTAGCCCCTACCATGCAAGCTTGTGATGATGGTGATCCGTGTACCGAAAATGATATGGAAGGTATTGACCAATGTGATGGCTCTGTTTGTGTACCATGTGCTGGTACTGCCGTAGCTGCTTGTAGTCTGCCACCTACCATGCAGGCCTGTGATGATGGTGATCCGTGTACCGAAAATGATATGGAAGGTATTGACCAATGTGATGGCTCTGTTTGTGTGCCATGTGCTGGTACTGCTGTAGCTACTTGTACCTTAGCTCCTATCATGCAAGCCTGTGATGATGGCGACCCATGTACCGAAAATGATATGGAAGGTATTGATGCTTGTGATAACACGACTGTTTGTGTGCCATGTGCTGGTACTGCTGTAGCTACTTGTAGCCAAACAAGCGTTCAAGCTTGTGATGATGGAGACCCATGTACCGAAAATGATGAGGAAACTATTGATAGTTGTACAGGTGCTGTTTGTGTACCTTGTGCTGGTACAGCCGTTGCCACTTGTACCTTAGCTCCTATTATGCAAGCCTGTGATGATGGAGACCCAAATACCATTACTGATATGGAAGGTATTGATGCTTGTGATGGTGTAACAGTATGTGTACCTTGTGCGGGTATCCCTACCAATTGTGCTACACACCCAACAACTGTTCAAAGTTGTGATGATGGCGATGCTTGTACAATTAATGATGTGGAAACCATTCTAAATTCTGATGGTAGCATCTGTACGCCTTGTGCGGGTACGCCTACAGATTGTTCTGATGGAACAACTAGCATTGTTGCTTGTAATGATGGTGACCCATGTACTGAAAATGATGAACAAACCATCTTAGATTGTGATGGTAGTGTCTGCGTGCCTTGTGCTGGTACACCTGTAACTGTTTGTACCTTAGCTCCTACCATGCAAGCTTGTGACGATGGCAACCCTAATACCATTAATGATATGGAAGGTATTGATGCTTGTGATAACACAACTGTTTGTATTCCATGTGCAGGAACACCTACCACTTGTGACAATGACCCTACGACCACACAAGCTTGTGATGATAATGATCCTTGTACTGAAAACGATATGGAAACCATTCTAAACTCTGATGGCAGCATCTGTACGCCTTGTGTGGGTACGCCTACAGATTGTTCTAATGGTGCAACTAGCACGGTTACTTGTGATGATGGAGACGATTGTACTTTAAATGATGAACAAATTATCTTAGACTGTGATGGCAGTGTTTGTGTTCCTTGTGTGGGCACGCCTGACCCTGCTTGTAACTGTCCAACATTCAATACTACTTCTATTGATGTAACTGATATTTGTGCTGGTGATGTGATTAATTTGACTGCTTCAACTTCTGATGATACCATTGTTTCTTTTGAATGGAGTGTAAGCGTTAATGGTGGCACACCTATAGTATTTGGTAATGGTAGTGGTGCTACTTTTGGCACTAGAGTCTACACCAGTGGTAACAATACAGGATGTAATACAGACGTTTATGAATTCTTTGTAAATATTATATGTAATATCAATGGCAGTTCTTTTTTCAATGGCTCTGTTGGTACAGTAAATATTTATCCTACCCTAACGGCAGGAGCTAACTACACCATCCAGAATGGTACTTGTGATGCCCCTGCGACCATTCTTACCTCTTGCCCTGACTTTACTGTTACAGGCTCTTACCAACCATCAGGCACTGAAGCTGGCTCTATTCAAGTTACCTTAGACAACTCAAGCGCACCTACCGATTGTAGTACTGTTACCGAAACAGTGCCTTATGCTTGTACAGTAGACCTACCGGGCTGTACTGATGCTTCGGCAGATAACTTCGATCCTGATGCGACCGTTGACGATGGTAGTTGTATCTACTCTGGTTGTACCGATCCAGATGCTATCAACTATGACGCTACTGCTACTGTAGATGACGGAAGCTGCATTTACTCTGGTTGTGAATTAGAATTTGAAGTAACTAGCAATCAAGGTAATAATGGTGGTGTAACACCTTTCTACTATAATACCTATACAATCACTGTTACCAATGGTACGCCACCTTACAATTATATTTGGGATACTGACGGTTTTGTGAGACATGCCATCATTTCTCCGGGCTATATCAAAGTATTGGATAGCGATAGAGCAACATGGGCACTTACCGTTACCGATGCCAATGGTTGTGTGGTAATCATTAGTGAAGACTTTATTAATGGAAATGCAGGCGGCGCACCAACCTTAGATATTGTAGACAATATCATCACTTGTGAATCAGGACAATTCGCTTATAATGGAGGTATCAATATTACCATCAGTGGCGGTACGCCGGGCTATACTTACCAATGGTCTACTGGTGCAACTTCACAAGATATCGTAGGAATCCGATACGGTTGGTACAGTGTTACAGTGACCGATTCCGCAGGTGATATGACACAAGGCTGGTACTGGGTACCACAATGCGGTGGCGGTAGAGGTAAAGTTAGCAATTCAGCTATGGCTAATAATATACGCATTGCACCAAATCCATTTAACGAAGTAACTACTGTAGAATTTACGGCTAAAGAAGGTGGTAGAGCAGTTGTAGAAGTGTACGATATGGCAGGCATTAGAGTAAGTACCTTATTCAATGGACAAATTGAAGGCAATACTACTTACAAAGCCTTATTCAATGCCAACAACTTACCAAGTGGTGTATACTTTACCAGATTTGTTGCTCCAACAGGTGAAGTAAGCTACCAGAAACTATTGTTAACGAAGTAATCTATTTTAGAGAAATATTTGTTTAAAAAATTAAAATCCCTGTTAGTATTATAGCTAACAGGGATTTTTTTATAACTTAGCGAGACCATTTGACAGATGATTATTGCTTTGTAATAGTAGTGTCATTATTCTGAAAAACCTAGTTACTTTAACCTTATTTATTGGCTATCGCAGATTTGCATTTTTAATAAACCAATAAAAAAAATGAAATTTATAGTTTTTTATTAATCAAAAACTTAAGCAAAAAAAACTCCAATAAATTTTACTAGAAAAAAAGCAAGAGATCGTACAATCTACAAAAAATGTACCCACTATTAGTCATAAGCTTTACTTAACTTCGCTCTGTCTTTCATCCATTTAAAAAAATTTAAAAATTAGATTATACTAAACACAAAAATCACAATTATCTTATGAGGTACTCATTTACCAAAAACATCTTTGCACTAATACTGAGTATGGTTTTAGTGTGTTGTTGTCAAATAGATTTGATGGCACAATATATCAAAACACTACCAACTGTAAATAGTGGGCAACAGGAGCGTTGTGGCACAGATAACTACATGCAACAACTCTTACAAGACCCAGATTTTGCAGCAGAATTTTATGCTCGTCAAGCAGAAATTCGCTCAATGGTTAATTATGATGCAAGAGTAGCTCCATGTACTACTCCTTTGATCATACCAGTTGCTATTCACTATAATAATCCTATTACAACAACAAATCAACAGTGTTTGATTGATGCAGCTCAAGCACAAATAGATCAGATGAATTTAGATTATTCTTCTTGTAATTCAAATGCAAGTCTATTATGTGATTGGATTAATGCTGGCTGTGATAGTTATGGTGGTACTGCTGGCTCAGAAGCTATGCCTGAAGACGGTTCTTGTATTCAGTTCTGCTTAGGAGATCAAAATTTACCTGCTGGTGAAGACAATATTGGTGGTTTTGCCATTACTGTTGGTGACTATACTTGGGCAAGTACTCCTGGTGCTACATGGTCTGGTTGGCTAAATATATTTGTTAGTGATAACCCTACAGCAGGACATGGATTCGGTAATATTCTAGGTGTCGCTCCTTTGGGTGGTGCTTCTAATCCCAATGGAAATGGTGTATTTGTAGTTAATACTGCTTTTGGTTCTCAAACTTTTACGCCTTGTAGTTCTGGAGGTAGCCTTGGAAATGGGGCACCCTTTAATGGTGGTGCAACACTTACCCATGAAGTCGGTCACTACTTTGGCTTAGAACACACTTGGGATGATACCTTTGCTGATACGCCTAATCAAGGTGGTCCTAACTACGGTTGTCCATCAGTAAACCCTAGTACTTGTGCTTGTACAGGTGACTGTGATGGCTATGCTGGTAACTTTATGGATTATGTAGACGATGACTGTATGTTTGCTTTTACAGATGACCAAGTAACTACAATGCAAGCTGTAGCAGCCGCGCAAGGAGTATGGGCAACCAATAGTATCTCATGTTTTGGTAGTGTACCTTATCCAGCGTGTAATGACCAACAAGGTGCCTGTATAAGTGTTTGCCCTACTGTTGTAACAACACCCTATAGCAATACTGATGACGCTTGTTTAGCTTCTGGTGACTATATCTTACCAACTGATTTATCTTCTGTTGTTT
>JAHDHV010000142.1 GCA_020631155.1 Bacteroidota bacterium
TTATTCGTTTTTACAGAAAAACAACAACAAAAACAACATGGTTTTATCAAAAAAAATAAAAATACTCTTTTTATGGCATCCAAATAGTGCATTAAAGAAATATTTGCAAAAAGGAACAGCGCACTTATCACAAGTAGAGTTATTATTTCCCCCCGAAGAGCTATCAAAAGAACAGCGTAAACAGTGGTTATTAAAAAAAGCCAAGGATGTTCGTATCGCAATAGGTTGGCGACCTACTGATGAGTTGTTAGCTACTGCTGCTCAATTACAATTATTTATCAACCCAGGGGCAGGCGTACAACACCAAATTGAGCGATTTAAAAAATTAAACAAAACTCAAAATGTTACTTTAGTCAATGGGCACGGAAACGCTTATTTTACTGCTCAACATACAGTCACACTCTTACTGACTTTGAGTAACAAAGTTGCTTTGCATCATCAATTACTCCAAAAGGGACAATGGAGAACAGGCGACAAAGAAGGGGGCTTCGATACCCTTGCGCGACTGTACAGTAGGCTTGTTGGGCTATGGAGCAGTCAACCAATTGGTACATCGTTTTTTGTCGGGTTTTGATGTACGTTTTATAGCACTGCGCCGAGATTGGAGCAAACAAATAGAGCCTACACCAACACCTTTACAACGTTTTCTGCCTGTTGAACTCCCCTCTTTTTTACAACAAACCGATCGTTTGATAATCGCCTTGCCTGCGACTAAACATACAGTCGGTTTATTAGGGGCTAAAGAATTGTCTTTGTTAGGGAAAAATGCTTTGTTAGTTAATGTTGCGAGAGGAGCTATTATCGAAGAAAAAGCCTTGTTTCAAGCTCTTGATAATCAGCAGCTTAGTGGAGCAGCCTTAGATGTTTGGTATAACTATCAACCACAAGCAGATAGCGAAGGTCGAAAATATCCTTATACCTTGCCATTCCATCAACTTGACAATGTATTGTTATCGCCTCATCGTGCTGCCTCACCTTTTAGCGATTTAAAACGCTGGGATGAAGTCGTTGAAAATATTACTCGTTTTGCTACAGATACAAGCCCATTGTTAAATGTTGTGGATTTGGAAGAAGAGTATTAAGTTGTCTATCAATAACTTATAACAAATCTAATAGTCGTTTAATTTTGTCCATCTACTTACTAAGCTAACTAAGTAGTCAGTCAAGATAAAATTGACGATTGCTTTTGGCGTTTTTTGCTCCCTAGCTGTGTTACAAAGCCTCGCCGTAGCTTTGTTTTGCGCCTTGCTAGGGAACAAAAATCACTCAACATCAACCCGTCATTTTAACGTTGACTAACTACTTAGCCTCGAACTCTAAAAATAATTCGTAATTCAAAACATCATCTTATTCCTGCTTTCATACCTTCTACAACACTGCGAATTCCTTTGGCAATATCGGTATAAGCAGCGTCTTGATTCTCCCATTGACTGACAAACTGTTCGTTCCTAGGCAGCGGTTTGAGTTTGGTAAAAGCTTCATCCTCAATGAGTGCTTCCCGAACATAAATTGGAATAACAATGGCTTCCCCATCTTCATGTCGTTGCATAGCAGCCGTCATACGGTCATACATATCATCGCTATTAATAAAATTAGGGGTAATTAATAATAAGATGATTTTCGATTCTTGAAAATGTTTGTCCAGTATTTTATTCATATCCTGACCTGTGCCAATCATTCCAGCATCAAAGGCATCAATTTGTTTGCTTCTTTTTAATGGTTTTGTGAATTTTAATAGTTCATCTTTCAAATCTTCATCTTCTCTTGCGTAGGCTAAAAACACTTTGAAATTAGGCTGCTCTCCATAGACAATGCCAACACTTGTAATTTTCCATTCTCCATTGTCCTCATCCATATGTAGTTCCCAAGGAAAAGTTGTTGGCTCATTTTCTATATCTTCATAAAAAAAGTCGCGATAATTATCCCCACCTTTTTGAGTTTTGATAAAGGCTTCCGAAATTTGAAAAGCATCTTTAATGTTGTATTTTTTGCCAATGGACTGATAAAATCTAGCGGATAACATCAAGGCAATATCATCTCGAATGGCGCGATTTGTGGCAATAATATTTTTGACTTTCGCATCTTTTAAGCCTTGAACTTGCGCTTCGGTAGAACACCCATTTAAAAAAACCAATTGTAAATTCTTCTGTAAACTAAATAGTTGACGTAAGCCACTAGCATGAGCCAGCCGATTTTTGCCGTCTTTGCCTTCGGTATATAGGCCTTTGCCATTTGCATGACCTGCATAGTGAAAAATACTAATGCGATTGCGATAACGGTCGTCACCAAAAATATTAAAAATATCTTCAATAGTAGCATCCGGTTCAATGACCAAATCAACTAAACCTTCTGCCTCGACTTCTCTTAGGGCAGCACCGATATTAATACGTTCTTGTTTTAAATTAGGTAAATATCCTTGACCATTATTATGTTGATCTTGGGAAAAAGCTAAAAAAATAATGGGTTTCATGTATGTTTATTGGATTTTTGGACTTTTAGACCTTGGAAATTAGTTATTAAATATAATATTATTTATTTTTGCGAATCACGAATCCCAAATCTCCTGTCTCAAAATCACTTAATTTTCAATTTATTTAATGCTTTGTGATAACGTTTGGCGTTCAAATTGTGTTCACGTAATGTTTTAGCAAAATTGTGATAGCCCGAAAAATCTTCTTTTGCACAAAAATACATATACTTATGCTCCTCTGGATTTAAGACGGATTCCAAAGCTTTTTTAGACGGAATACGAATTGGACCAGGTGGTAAGCCAGTGTATTTATAGGTATTATAGGGCGAATCAATTGCTAGGTGTTTATTTAAAATACGTTTGAGCGCAAAGTCACCAACAGCAAATTTCACAGTTGGATCGGCTTGCAAAGCCCAACCTTTCTTCAGGCGATTTAGATAGACCCCTGCAACACGCGGCATTTCATCGTGTTTTGCAGTTTCTTCTTCCACAATAGATGCCAAATTGATGACTTCATGAGCAGTTAATTCTTGTTTCTTTGCTTTATTTAATCTAGTTTCATTCCAGAATTTTCTATATTCTTTAAGCATACGTTCAAAAAACGTTTTTTCATCTGTATTCCAATTGAAGCGGTAGGTATCAGAAATAAAAATAGTAATCACATTTTCGGGGGTAAATCCCTTTTGAGCAAGATAAATAGAGTCGGATAATAACTCTGCTAAATTCGTAGAATCTACCTCTAACTTACTGCTAACCAGACTGATAAAGTCATCTTTTGTTCGCACATTATGGATAACCACATCATAAGGCGTTTGTTTGCCTGAACGTAATAGGTTGACCAACTCCCGATTATTCAGCCCTTCATTAATTAGATAACGACCGGGGTAAATTTTGTTTGGGTAGTTCATTTTTTCGGCAACCCATTGAAAAGTAGCCGTATTTTTAAGGATGTTATTGCTGCTCAATGAATCTATGATCTGGCTAAAATTGGCCTTTGTTGGAATAAATAATTCATGTGCTTGCCCTTCCTTTGCGCTGACATTCGGCTGATAGATGCGGTTGTAAAGGTAATAGCCTACAATGCCCCCTGCAATTAGTAAAAGCAATAGTAGAAGCGCAGCGATTTTTAATGCATTTTTCATATAGAACGTTCTGTTTTGTAGTTTGGAAGGTTTTAAAGTGAAGTTTTTATATGTTGAATGTGTTATAATTTTTTGTGTAGTAATCTGTTTAACAGTTGTTTAAGAGGGAATAGGTGTTAGTTTAATGACATAGGAATTTTTGAGTTAAACAATCAGTTTTCTAATGCTAGGACAAACATAAAGGTTCAAATTTTTTAGACTTATTAAGTCACAAAAAAAGCAAAAGTTTGTAGCATTACGATGTCTTAGTAGTTGCCTTGAGTGTGACCTTTGGCTTAAAAAATGTGTCTTTTGCTCCGAAATTTCACCTTTCTATCGTAGGTAAGTACTACACCATAATTAAACGGTACTCTTCGTATGATTAAAACAGTGAAAATCAATTTTTTAGAACAAAATTGTGTACAATTAATTAGTGCTTGGCACTTAAGACTATAAGACATCTCAAAAAACTCACATTTGGAAATAAAATACATTATTTTTAATTTTGAAAATAAAATCTTTAAAAGGGTACACAAATTAAAACAGTAGTTTCTTTGAATGTTGAGTTGGTTTGTTTAGGGGGGAAATGTGTTTAAATACTACTGAAACCCTCGCCGAAAATAGGGTCTGAAACTCCATGATTGCCTTCGGCGACTTACTTTTTGCAGTCGCGAAAAAAGTAAGCAAAAACGCTTGTCAAAAATATCGTTCTTGCGCTTCAGGCCTGCGCTTTGCTACCGATTTTTGACCTGCTCGCGCTTCTTTTTCGTAAAGCAGATTCATGAATCTGCTTTACGAAAAAAAAGATGACTTTTGTGTACCCTTTTGAAATAAAATCAAGACAGTGGTTAAGTGGTTTTGTCAAGAATATTGAACCGTAGTTTGGGGGGCATGTTTCAAATATTGTATTTTATCAAAGTGCAAATAAATCTATAATGACTAATTATTGCTATTTAAAAGTTTAAATAGTAATTTTAAAAACAAAGTGTTAGGAAGATAATGAAACATACCGCTTTGAGAAACTATTTATAACAATATATTTTTTTATAAATGGAAACAGTAATGTAAAAAAAACGTAAACTAAAAAAAAGCTTGGTTCAATTTTAGTTATACCTAAAGGAGCGTATAAGCAAACAACTAATATAAGACTTGGTAACTAAACTGTTTTTGATACACAAAAACAAAATGAAGTGCTGTGTAATCTGTGAAGGAGGAGATTATAAGGCTTCAAAACTTTTATTTTTATGGAAATAGTAAATAGAATTTGGGAATATATATCTAATATAGGAGTAGTTAATGGATTAGACGATTTAGAAGTCAAAAAAATAAGAATTATTAACCAACTTGTTTTAGCCATTTGTTTTGCTGTGATGACTGGTTTTTTTACCAATTGGTTTACAGGCAATGAAAATGTATATTCACTGGTTAATGTAATTAATGTTTTTCTTTATGCTTCGATCTTTTTTATGCATCATAAGCAATTTTATATTACAGCTAGAGTATATTTAGTTGCTGTAACATCACTTAGTCATTTTTTGAATGCTTATTTGTTTGGTGCTGGTTTTCAAATAGAATATGCTTTTGTATTAATGCCGCCGGTTAGTTTTATTCTTTTACCTGATAAAAAACGCTATCATCTAACAGCATTAATACTTGTTGTCCTGTGTTTTATTGTTTGTAGAATAATGTATCAATATATTGATGCACCATTTCAAGCACAAGCAAATTCAACATGGCTTGTTGGTACATCTTTAATTTTTATTTCTTATTTATTATTTCAATTATTTAAGTATCAGACTGATGTTGTACTTCGCAAAGCCCAATCACTTTTAAAAACTGTACAAATACAGAAGGCAGAAATAGAACAAAAAAATGCAAATTTAACACTTGCCTATAAACAATTAGAGCAGAAACAACGAGAAATAGCTTTGATTATGAATAACTCTCCGAGTTGTATTTCTTATGTTAACAAAGAGTATTACTATCAATTTAATAATGATACGTATTGTCGCTGGTTTGGATTAACTAAAGAGCAGTTGAAAAATGCACATGTGAAGGATATTGCAGGAGAGGATACATTTTTTAAGCATACTAAAGAGCGTTTGGATAAAACCTTTCTAGGGGAAAAACAAGAATATGAAAATATTGTTGATTTTAATTATATAGGACGAAGGCATGTAAAAGGAACACTCGTTCCTGACTTTGATAACAACAAACAAGTACAAGGATGTTTTATTTTTGTAGAAGATATAACCCCTTTAAAAGAGGTAGAAATCGCGCTTAGAAAAGAAGTGGCAGAACATAAAAGAACAGAAAAAATGCTGATGCGCTATAATGAGGAATTAAAAAACTTTGCTTATGTTACCTCTCACAATTTGCGCTCTCCACTTGCCAATATTATCGGCCTACTTAAATTATATGACCATCAAAATCCTATGAATGAATTTAACTCAACCATAGTAGAAAACGTGGAAAAATCTACTGAAACAATGGATGAAGTGATCAAAGACCTCAACGATCTTATTTCTATTAATAAAGAAAAAAATGCCTTAAAAACGCTTATTGATTTTAAAGAAACATTGAATAAAACGCTGCAAATCATTGATAAACAAATTAAAGAAGCCGATGCAAAAATAGTTGCAGATTTTACGGATGTGCCACAGGTGCGTTCAGTAAAAAGCTATATAGACAGTTTGTTGTTAAATTTTTTGACCAATGCCATTAAATACCGTTCACCTAAACGCCTACCACTGATTCAGCTAAAAACAGAAAAAATATTAGATAACAAAGTATGCCTTTCTATACAGGATAATGGAATTGGCATTGATTTAGCAAAAAATAAGGACAAAATATTTGGTCTATACAAGCGATTTCACACTCATGTTGATGGAAGAGGGCTAGGACTACATTTGGTCAAAAAACAAGTGGAATCTATGGGCGGAAGCATTTCTGTAGATAGCGAAGTAGATAAAGGCACTACGTTTAAAGTATATTTATGATTTTTAAAAATTAGTTATATGTGGATTAAATTAGCTTGGCAAAGTTTGGTGAATATTGGCATGAGCAGTGAGTTAAATGCATTAGAAGCTAAAAGAGTGCAATTGCTCAATTCATTAAATGGAGTAGTTCTAGTAGGGATATTTGTGGGAATTTTATTGAATTTTTTTATGTTTAATATAAATGCTTTATTGTTAAGTGTTTTTTCATTAGCAGTTCAATTAGTAATTCCAATAATGCATTGGTATCGAAAATATTTTATGGCAAGGGTATATATAATCTTCTTGATGTTGTTTTTTAATCTAATTATTGCCTACTTGTTTGGAGAAGATTTGCGAAATGAGTATATCTTTTGTTTATTACCACCTGTTGCTTTTGTATTATTTTCTTATGAAAAAAAAATTCAATATGTAGCTGTGTTTTTTGCTTGTGCGGCTTTTCTTACTTGTAAGCTGATATATGAATATACAGACCCAATATTGTCTAGCCCACCATTTTTTAAATGGTTAACAGGTTTAGTGGATATTTTTATTATGTATTATCTTTTTCTTGTGCTTAATTCAGAAATTAATCAAGCACTTAACAATACTCAATCACTACTAGAAAAAGTAAATGCTCAAAAACAGGAAATAGAGCAGAAAAAAAATGAATTAGCTCTGATTATGAATAATTCGCCTAGCTGCATTTCTTATGTTAATAAATATTATGAGTATCAATTTAATAATAACACTTATTTTGAATGGTTTGGAATAACAGAGGAAGAACTGGAAGGGCAACATGTAAGCACAATACTTGGCGAAAAGACGTTTAGGGAGGACATCAAACAGCATTTAGACAAAGCATTTACTGGAAGGAAAATGTATTATGAGGGAGTGACAGAGTTTGCTACACAACAGAAAAAAAATGTAAGAGGAGCTTTTATTCCAGATATAGATGATAATAAAACAATAAAAGGTTGTTTTATTTTTATAGAAGATATCACCCCTTTGAAAAGGGTAGAATTGGCATTAAGAAAAGAAGTAAAGGAGCGCACAAATACCGAAAAGTTACTCAAACGCTATAATGAAGAATTAAAAAACTTTGCTTATGTTACTTCTCATAATTTGCGTTCTCCACTTGCCAATGTGATTGGGCTAATTAAACTATATGATCATCAGCAACCTACGAATGAATTTAATACCATTATTGTAGACAATGTAGAAAAAGCAACTCAAACAATGGACGAGGTACTGCAAGACCTCAATGATATTATTTCTATTAAAAACGAAGCTGTTACGTTAAAAACAAGTATTTCTTTTCAAGAAACATTAGAGAAAACATTGCAAATTATCAATAAACAAATTAAAGAAGCCAATGCTAAAATTATTACAGATTTTTCAAAGGTTCCAAAAGCTCAGGCGGTTAAAAGTTATATGGACAGTCTTATGTTAAATTTTTTAACCAATGCCATCAAATATTGTTCACCAACTCGGCAACCTATCATTCAATTAAAAACGGAAAAAACACTTGATAACAAAGTTTGTTTATCTATACAAGATAATGGTATTGGTATTGATTTGGTTAAAAATAAAGAAAAAATATTTGGCTTATATAAACGATTTCACACGCATATTGAGGGTAGGGGCTTAGGCTTGCATCTAGTCAAAAAACAGGTAGAAGCTATGGGAGGCACTATTACAGTAGAAAGTGAGGTAGATAAAGGCACTATTTTTAAGGTATATTTGTAGTTTTTAACCTCTAAGAGTTAATTTTTTTTTAAAAAAACCTTTGATTATTAGATGCTTAAATAAGTGGATAATTTTGTTTTTTTAAAAATGCCTACAAAGAACAAGTCACTCCTAACTGTAGACCAAGGGAATAAATGCGCTTACTAGTGATGGCATTATGTTTAAATTTATGCCCTAGCAAACTGGTTTTAAATTGCGATTCCAAACCTATATTAAGTCTGTTAGATAAAGGATAATTCACTCCAACTCTAAGATTAACAATATCCCAATAAGAGCGTGAGGTATTTTGCTCTGTATACTGATAATCATAGTTGCCAAACATAACTGTACTAGTATACTCGGAATTTGTCGGCGGAGGAAGCATACCATCAGCAGTAAAACTTTTAATCAATACCGTTTCAGGGCTTGTCATAGCTGCCGAATTTTCATATTTATGCTTATCTCTAATAGGAATATAAGCTGACAAACCAGCAGAAATATAGGGGGTGATAGATTTTAGGGTTGAAAAGCGATATTTAACTAATAAAGGAACTTCAATCAATTCCATATCTGCGAATAATCTTTCCTGCTGTCGAATAGTATTGCTAATATCCACAAAACTTAAAACATGTTCCAAGTTTGTTTGAAATCGCTTTCTGGTATAGTATCCTCCTGTTTCCAAACTCCACTGATCATTTGCTCGCCATTCTACACTCAAGCCAGTTGTCGTCCCCGGCCTTAGCGTATGCATTAAATTTAAAGAATTAATTTCTACAGTTGTATGTATGCCCAAAACAATGTTTTGAGGAGAAAAAGATAAGGGTTTTATAGGTTTATACCTTTTGGTCAATTTGTCTGTATATGACTGCTGACCAAGCTCATTTTTTAGACTGACCAAACTTTTAGGATATAACTTAGAAGAATTTACTAATGTCTGATTTTTAGACATCTGTTCATCTTGTACGGACTGTTCACTTATGTTGTTTATTATTGTGGATGGGCTAAATGTTACAGATTTTTTCAAGGGCAAAGCTTCAGGTGTAACCGCAGGCAGCCCTAGTGAAGATGTAGGGCGAGCAGATAGCTTTGCTATTGATTTAGAAGTACGTGTTTCCTTTACAGTTTTTAGGGTTGATGTTACTTCCTCATTTTGAATTAGAGGTAAAAGCTTTGATTTGTTGTATTCTTTGAAATCTAAAGTTTCTTGTGTTGGTGTAATGCTAAGGTCTAATGGACGAATAGGCAGTGTTTTTATTTTAGCATTTTGAGTTTGTGGTTTTGAGTTTGTGGTTTGTGGTTTTGAGTTTGTGGTTTGTGAGTTTTGAGTTGTGAGTTTATGGTTTGTGGTTGTGAGTTGTGAGTTTTGAGTTTGTGGTTTTGAGTTTGTGGTTTGTGGTTTTGAGTTTGTGGTTTGTGAGTTTTGAGTTGTGAGTTTATGGTTTGTGGTTGTGAGTTGTGAGTTTTGAGTTTGTGGTTTTGAGTTTGTGGTTTGTGGTTTTGAGTTTGTGGTTTGTGAGTTTTGAGTTGTGAGTTTATGGTTTGTAGTTGTGAGTTGTGAGTTGTGAGTTGTGAGTTTATGGTTTGTGGTTGTGAGTTTTGAGTTGTGAGTTGTGAGTTTATGGTTTGTGGTTGTGAGTTTGTGGTTTTGAGTTTGTGGTTTTGAGTTTTGAGTTTTGAGTTTTGAGTTGCCTTTTAACTTGGCAGATAAATCGTTATTATAGGATAGGTTTTTAGAGGCTAAATCTATTGGTTGATTAGCGGAGGAAACGGCAGATGTTGAAGAGGTTAATGTTCTTGTAGTCAATTCTTTTTCTCCTGTTGATACATTTTTTTCTTGTGTTAATGATTGTTTTTGGATAGGAGGAAGTGTAGTATGGGTTTTGAGTTGTGGTTGAGAAAATTCGTGAGTTTTCTTTATGGGAGAAGCTTGTGCAATGAGTCTTTCAGATATTTTATTATCATTAATTGTAGCGATTTCTGTTGCGGGGAAGGTTGCAGTGCTTTGCTCAACTATTTTTTGCACACCATATAAAAAGGCAATGGCTAATAGGGCAGCAGCAACATAGCGATAGACAGGTTTGGAGAAGCCCAAGAAGAGCGTTTGGGCTGCATCTTTATCCAAAACTGTTGTCATTTTATCCCAATCACTATTTTGATAAGGAGGGGTATGATTTTTTAGAGTAGTGGCTATATGTTGGTCAAAACTATCATCAAGTGCTTCATCCATTTGCTCAGATAAAAGCTCCCAATCATCATTCTGATAGGGGAAAGTTTGATTGTTTAGGGTATTTGCTATATGTTGGTCAAAAGTGTTATTTAGGGCATCATCCATTTGTTCAGATAAAAGCTCCCAATCACTGTTTTGATAAGGAAAAACTTGATTATTAAGGGTATTTGCTATATGTTGGTCAAAATTATCATTGAGGGCTTTATCCATTTGTTCAGATAAATGTTCCCAATCGGTTTGTTTATAAGGAATATCGTAATTTTCTAATACTTTTTTAATATAAGCATCAAACTGCTGATTGCTTTGTTGTTCCATTTTCTTAACCTAAATTATCTACCAAAAAAATAGATATACAGTAGAGACAATTCATGAATTGTCTTACAAAAAATGTTTTTATATAAGTTATTTCAAATGTCCCGAAGCACCTATCGCTCATAATTGAGTTGTTCTTTAAGCATTTTTCGTAACTTACCTCTTGCTTTCGCCAAATTAGATTTAGACGTACCTTCACTGATACCGAGTTTTTCGGCTATTTCACGATGGTTAAATCCCTCGACCACATACAGATTAAAGACAGTTCGATAAGCAGGCGACAATTGTTGTACCAATTTTAGAATTTCCTCTGCCGACAATTGGTGAATCACATGATTACTTTTGTCATCTAGTTCATTAGCGGCATATTCTATGTCAACCTGATTTTTGAACTTTTTGTTTTTACGATAATGATCTATTGCCGTATTAATCATAATGCGTCTGATCCAACTTTCAAGCGAGTGCTGTGGTTTATACCTATGAATGTTTTTGAATACTTTCATAAAACCTTCGTGAAGTATATCTCTAGCTTCTTCTCGATTAGATGTATAACGCATAGAAACCGCCATCATCTTGCTATAATACAGATGATACAGCCGTTTTTGATAAGCGCGATCTTCGCGGATACAGCCAGCAAGTAGGTCATCTCGTTCTGTGTGGTGCAATCTTATTCTTAATGCTAAATCCATAAGGTTAACTGCTTCTGTTATTGACAACGGGGCATTTTTTTAAACGGTTGCCTTCGATGTCTGGTTAAAAATTAGATAAGCACATAAATAGGTTTAAATCCTTGGCAATCAGTTAGTTGTGTTGCCGTTAAAAACTGCTATTCGCAGCCAGAAAATGTAATAATTGAGTATGAATAAGGGAAAATTTGTTACATTTGGAGTAATGTAAAAAACTTTCACAGTATAAAAATATTGTACTTGAGTAGCTTATGCAAATACAAAAAAAGGCGTTTGTGGCGAGATTTTAGCTATTTATTTTGATTTAAAATATTGATAACCAGTTTTTTAAGCCAAAAAAATGTCGCAAGTATTATTCTGGAAAGCCCTTTATTTTTAACTAAATTTAACTTTGGACTTTTAGCTGCCTGATTTTAAAACCCATAATTACAAACTCACAACCCCAAACCAAAAACTCAACAATTCGTAATTCGTAATTTCTAATTCGTAATTAAATATGAGATATGTACAAACATTTATAGATGGCTATATAAACTATGCCCAATATCTTTGGAGCGAAATCACGCAGCCGGGGCTACACAATTACTTTTATTGGTTAATTGCAGTGTCGCTGTTTTTTTTGATGCTGGAATGGCTGGCTCCTTGGCGAAAGGAACAGGCAAAATTTCGGAAAGATTTTTGGTTGGATTTTTTCTATATGTTCTTTAACTTTTTCCTTTTTTCGCTCATTATTTATAATGCTGCCTCTGATGTGGTGGTCAAACTATTTCAGGATATGTTAGGGGTGGTGGGTATTAAAAATCTATTGGCTTTGGAGGTTCAAACATGGCCGTTATGGGGGCATTTGTTACTCGGTTTTGTGGTACGCGATTTTGTGCAGTGGAACATTCACCGACTGCTGCACCGTTCCGCTTTTTTGTGGGAATTTCACAAGGTACACCACTCGGTAGAAGAAATGGGATTTGCTGCTCACCTGCGCTATCATTGGATGGAAAATGTGGTGTATCGCTCTCTCGAATATATTCCCCTAGCGATGATAGGCATTGGATTAAATGATTTTTTTATCATACATATATTCACCTTAACTGTAGGGCATTACAACCATTCAAACATCAGCATTAGCGGACATATCACCGCCGCCATTTTAGGAGGCTTAATCGCTTTATTTGTGGTGTATGGAGGCGACTACAGCGCATTAACCTCTTTTGCGATTATAGCTGTTATAGTTGCGGCCAGTTCGCTGATACTAGGACCAGTAATGAAATACCTATTCAACAGCCCCGAAATGCATATTTGGCACCATAGCTATGAACTACCCAAAGAACACCCCAATGGCATCAACTTCGGGCTCACCCTCGCCATTTGGGACTACCTATTTGGCACTGCCCATATACCCCACAGCGGCCGCGACATTCGCTTAGGCTTTCCCGATATGGAGCAGTATCCTAAAGGATTTTTAGAACAAAATATGCATTTTTTTAAGGGAGACCAAAGAAAGAAGTCTTAAAAAAGTCAATTAGCGGTTTTAAATAGGGGGGGCTAAGTCAAAATGTTCAGAACAGTTGGAGCTTTTAAGGCTTCTAAATTCGTCTAAAAACAAAAAAAGCCCTCCCGAATCAACGAGAAGGCTATCATTAACCCC
>JAHDHV010000143.1:0-12972 GCA_020631155.1 Bacteroidota bacterium
ATCAGTGATTCGGGCAAATTGATTGATAGCAATTATTTTTAAGTGAGTTGTGTAATGACAGCTTTAGTTGTTAAAGTTCTTATAAATATTTAATAATCAAAAATTGATAGCTAGACTTGACAATGCTACATTAGACTTTTCTTTCAATTTAAAAGCATTGATTTAACTAAATGAGTATTATCGAAAACGTTGATTCGTAGATTAGTGATTAGGCTTTTTTTTCATAGTGGTTTTCTTTTTTAATAATTTGTGTAACGAAGGCTTTAGCCGTTATATACCTAATAATCAATCAATTAAGCCTATCAGAAAACTTAAAATCAATTAATTATTGCCAGTTTATGCTCTTTAGTTTCTGATTTCTAACAGCTAAATATCTAAAAGGCTAAATAGCCAAAAAGCAATTTTAAAATTAAAGTATTAGGAGTAATATCAAGTATATTCTTAATATACCATTGTCAAGTAGAAGAAAGTTCAAAAAATAATTTCCAATTTCTGATCTCTAATCGCTAATTTCTAACAGCTAAAAATCCAAAAGTCTAAAAATCTTGTACGATAACAAGTAACTTTTACCCCTCTATTACGGTCAATTTAAGTGTATAACATTCTTTTCTAATAAAAAATAAAATTCCTAATACTATGTGTGGAATCGTTGGGTATATTGGCGGTAAAGACGCTTTTCCAATATTGATTAAAGGGCTACAACGCCTAGAATATCGTGGATATGATAGTGCAGGTATTGCGCTATTAAATGGTACCTTAAACATTTACAAATGTAAGGGAAAAGTAAATGATTTAATTGCTTATACCGAAGGTAAAAATATTTCTGGCAATGTTGGTATAGGGCATACGCGATGGGCAACGCACGGCGCACCCAACGACATTAATGCCCATCCGCATCAATCAGGTAACAGAGATATTGCCATTATTCACAATGGTATTATCGAAAATTATGCGACCATCAAAGCAGAATTGCTAAAGCGTGGCCACGAGTTTGAAACGGAAACAGATACGGAGGTAATGGTGCATTTGATTGAAGAAATTCAGGATAAAGAAAATGTGCCTTTGGAAGAAGCGGTTAGAATTGCTTTGCGTTATGTGGTGGGGGCTTATGCCATTGTTGTTTTTTCTAAAAAAGAACCTACTAAACTGGTAGCAGCACGAAAAAGTAGCCCCTTAGTAGTGGGTATTGGCAAAGGCAAAGGGGAGTTTTTCATCGCTTCTGATGCTACCCCTATTGTAGAACACACTCGAAACGTTGTTTATCTAAATGACGATGAAATTGCTGTAGTGGATAGCAATGAGGGTTTACAGATCAAAACGATTGAAAATGAGGTGAAAAATCCATTTGTACAAGAGTTAGAATGGAGCTTGGAAACAATAGAAAAGGGCGGCTATGAGCATTTTATGTTAAAAGAAATCTACGAACAGCCCAAGTCTATTTTGGACAGTATGCGAGGGCGTTTAAATGTAAAAGAAGGCTTAATTGCATTAGGGGGCATCAAAGATTACGAGCAGAAATTGCGCCGTGCCAAACGCATCATTATTGTAGCTTGTGGCACTTCTTGGCACGCAGGATTGGTTGCCGAATACCTATTTGAAGACCTAGCCCGTGTTCCTGTAGAGGTAGAATATGCCTCTGAATTTCGCTATCGCAACCCCATTATCAACGAGGAGGATGTGGTCATTGCCATATCACAGTCAGGGGAAACAGCCGATACATTGGCAGCGATTCGTTTAGCTAAAGAAAAAGGCGCGACCATATTAGGCATTTGCAATGTGGTTGGTTCATCCATTCCGCGCATTACACATGCAGGAGCCTACACACATGCTGGCCCCGAAATCGGCGTTGCTTCTACCAAAGCTTTTACCGCACAACTCACCGTATTGACCTTAATGGCCTTGCAAATAGCCAAGCAAAAAGGCACACTTACCGAATCGCGCTATCGCCAATTATTGAGCGAATTGGAATTGATTCCGCAAAAGGTAGAAGAAATATTAAAAACAACAGAGGAGCAGATTCAATACATTGCAGAGGAATTTAAAGATGTGCGAAATTTCTTGTATTTAGGAAGGGGCTATAATTTTCCAGTGGCATTGGAAGGGGCTTTAAAATTAAAGGAAATATCCTATATTCATGCAGAGGGCTACCCTGCCGCGGAAATGAAACACGGACCGATTGCACTTATTGATGAGGAAATGCCGATTGTGGTAATGGCTAGTAATAAAAGTGCTTATGAAAAAATAGTGAGTAATATACAAGAGGTGAAGGCGCGAAAGGGGCGAATTATTACCATTACTGCCGAAGATGATAAAGAATTAGAGGAGTTAGCCGAATTTGTTATTAAAATTCCTGATACTGCCGAGCCATTATCGCCGATGTTGTCGGTAGTTCCATTGCAATTACTGGCCTATCACATTGCGGTGCTTCGCGGTTGTGATGTAGACCAACCACGTAATTTAGCCAAATCCGTAACCGTTGAATAATCTTTTAGCGTTTTGGAGTTTGGAAGGTTGTAAAGTTATAAGGTTTTTATTTTTTTTTAATAAACTTAAATAAGTACCTAGACAAAATTAATGCTACAATAGTAAAAGACTAAACTGCTCATTTCTACAAAATTGTGCACAATTAAATAGTACTTGGCACTTAAAAGAGGAAAAGCCAATTTAGCTGCAAACTTTAAAATAATCATTCATTACGAATTAGTTTCCGTATGATGGCGGTGAATTCTTTGACAAATCATTCCTTTATGCATGTCTAAACAAATGTATTTGTTTAGACATGCATGGGAATCTCAAAAAGTAATTGGGTCTTGTTAACTTTTGATTTGATAGCACTAAATAGACTTTCCATGACTTTAAAAGGGTACACAAATTAAAGAAACAGTTTCTTTGAATGTAAGTTGGTTTGTTTGTTTAAGGGGTAAATGTGGTTAAATAATTGGAATCTCTCGCCGAAAATAGGGTCTGAAACTCCACGATTGCCTTCGGCGACTTACTTTTTGCAATCGCGAAAAAAGTAAGCAAAAACGCTTGTGAAAAATATCGTTCCTGCGCTTTGCTACCGATTTTTGACCTGCCTGCGCTTCTTTTTCGCAAATCCTAGCAAAAAAGATTCATAAATCTACTCTACTAAAAAAACGATGACTTTTGTGTACTCTTTTGAATCCATGACTGCTTTCCGTAGCACTATTTTATTCCCTGTCTGTGTTTATACTTAGGGGCAGGAACTTTTTCTTCTTTTCCACCACTAACACGCATCATTTTTTTAACTGTTAGCATTGTTGAGCTTATTTTTTCCTTATTATAGTCATTAGGCATGATTGAAATGACTACTTTATTGTTTTTATAGCGAATAGGGATATTTAAGTTTAATTTGTATTTATGAGGGTAAATATCATTTTTTGAGTTGTTGGGTAAGGCGTTTAAATTCAGCATTTTACGACCACCTTTTGCTCCTTCAATATTATTAATATTAATCATGAAATCACCTCTTTCAATAGGAAATTGAGCGTAGATGTGTGCAAGCAGTTCTAAGCTTTCTGTTTTATCATCTATAAAAATGGTTTTAGTATCATTATCTGTCAGTTGTTTCCACTCAATTTTAGCCTTTTCAGGCATTTTAGCCTTAATTTTTTTCTGTAATAACAGGGCAAGCTTATTTTCCTCATCTATATTCAATGCCTCCTCAATATAAGTTTTCGCTTGATTTAAATAGGCATGTGTTTGTTCTTCCCTACTTTCTAATTCGCTTAATTCATAATACCCTTCTGTAGCTCGTATATAGCAATCTCTAATTAATAGTTCACAAATTTTGGATGTATTTCCTTCCTGCAATTCGCTTTCTGCCGCAGTCAATATCTCAGAAAATAGCTCAATAGCTTTATCATAAGAGCTATCATTAATCAAAGCAATGCCATTAAAATACTGTGTATCTCGAAGTTGTTTACAAGTACTTTGTTGAGGAACTGTTTCAATAGTAGGTAGTTCTATTGGAGGCAAGTCATACAAAGCAGCCAAATTAGGATAATTAGGTAAAATGGGACGAAGTTCTTTAGGTTTTTTATCTAAGAACTTTTTCATTGTTTTCAGCAAAAAGGGGTAATGAGGTTCTAGGATTTGTAATTCCTCCATATAAGCCATAGAAGCCTCATAGTTTTGAAGTGCGAAATGACAACTTGCACCATATAAATACGCATCTACCAAAGTTAATTGACAATCCCTTTCCAATTCCTTGAAAGCTTTTCGCTCTATATTTTCAAATTCACTGATAATTTTACTAAATAAACGTTGCGCTTTTGCAATCACTTTTTTCGGGTTTAAGGACTGTTTATCAGTAGCTTTGTTAAAATAGTTTTTAGCTTTTAGCAAAGACATATCCTGCTCTTGGCAATCTATAGCAAAAGCAGTACTGGCAAAATTAAATAGTAAAATAAGTGAAAATATTTTTAAATAGTAATGCATGACTCTTTTTTTGTGAAATGTAAAAATGAGATGTGGTATAATTAATATCTATAAATAACCAATTCTTCTAAATCATTTCTCGGCGAATAAGGCGTTTGTAATGCTCCATTTTTTACATCTTTTACCATTTTAGGAACTTTATTTAAAAGATAAGCATATAATTCCTTAACGCTAATTTGTCGGTCTTTTTTTCCAACAGTGATGTTTCCATTTTCTTGTATCATGTAACCATCTGCCTCGCCAGTTTGCAAACCATCAATAATTGCTTTGGTGAAAGCTCCATGTTGCCACTGCTCATCCTCATAAGATGATTCTGTACCTTGACTAGAGGTAATAATGGTTAAGTCATTAATGTTTTTCAAGTGATCTTCAATAAATTTATTAATGTTTTTACCACTATGACAAGCATCTATTAATAGCAATTTAGGAGCATCTATTTTTTCTAAAATGCTCATAATGGTTTTATAAGCAACACTAGTGGACATAAAGTGTTTCTCTGTAAAGTCATTTCCTTGAATGTATAAATCACCGCCTTGTATATAGCCGTGAGCAGATATGTGTACAATTAGTAAATTATCTTCAATACCCATTTGGTTTTCCAATAAGCGTTCAATTTCGTGCTTTGTCGCATTGTAAGTAGTCAATGATTGCGTATCAATTTCTTGAAATAAGTTATATTTTCCTTCCTGATTTTGATAAATATTTTGTAGGCGAATCACATCATTAGTCGCATACTCTAAGCCATTATTCGTTCCTATGCCAATCATTTTCAGGGTGTTACGCGGTATATCTACTTTTACATAAATGGATTTGCTTTTTGAATGATAATCATGTTTATTTAAATAAACTTTTACATAAATTTCATTCAAATTATCCTTTAAAACAGGAGTGTAATTGTAGGTGTAAACATAGGAGCCGTCCTCTTTCACGTATTCTACTAATGTACTATCTCGATCTCTATTCCTCGACTTTTTTCCTTTTTCTTGAGGTTGAACTTTTTGGTTATTAACATAAGTAACAACATCGGGAATATCTAATTTGTAGTTAGATTCTATATGTAATTGTATATAAACCTTTCTTTCTTTAATAATGTGAGCTTCGTTAGGAGACTTGTATTTATGAGCAAGAGGCCTATTCCAATCTAAGGTAATATTAGGTTCTATGGGTTTAATAACTTCCTCTATTTCTTTTTTGAGTTTTTGGCCTTCTACAAAATTAGGAACAATTGTTAAAGATTGTGTTACATATGCTAAAGCATCAGTATGTTTTTTTAATTTAAAATATATTAAGGCTAATTCATAGTAGATAAACTTAGCCGTCTCTTGGCAAGCTTTAGGATATTTTTCGTAATTTTCTTCTGGATATAGTTGTTGTAAATCCGCTTCAAGCGCATGAAGTTTACGACCTAATTTTTTAAACTGTTCCTTACGCTGTTCAGAGGGATAGAGATTAGTTATACCCTCGTATTCTCCTTCAATATCTTGGTAGCCCAATTCAATATCTAAACAAGTTATTTCATTTTCACTTTCATTAAACACTACAGGATGATTAGTTGGTGGAGTAGGTTTTTTGGGTGGAGGTAGAGGCGGCTTTATTTTTTTAGTTTTTTTCTTATCCGCCAAACCAAGCAGTATGACAGCCTGTTCAGCTTTTTCAAGTATAGATTGATAATTGCCTTGTGGATCCAACTTTGTATGAATATCAAACTTAATTTGGAAGTAATCTCGTACCTCTTGCGCTGAAGTAAAACAATCTATAGTAGGAGGCAATGTGTCAATTTTGAGCTCAGCACGAAACTTATACTCGTCTAGTAGATTATGTATGTTTTTTAGTGAATTATCTGCAGCTATTAAAGCTATTTTTAGCTCATTCTTGTTAAGATGTTCTTTCTTGTTAAGATGTTCTTTGGCTTGTTGATGATACTGTTTGCTCTGCTCACAGGTATGAATAGGAGCATAGATATGCGGTTGACAAAATGCATTGCCATAGAAAAAAAAGCACGAAAAAAATATTAAAAAACATACTTTTAATGCTTTTGTTTTTGACGGGTAATGAGGTGATTGATACATAATACTAATGCTTTTTCTGAAATAAGTATTTAGACATAAGATTTAAGACATGAGATGTGAGATAATTCAATCACTATCAATAATTTATGAAAAATCCAATAGTTAAGTGCCAAGCACTAATTAATTGTGCACAATTTTGTTCTAAAGTATTGACTTTCATTGTTTTAATCAAACAAAGAGTCCCGTTTAATTATTGTGTAGTACTTATTTATTTGTCTACTTACTTATAGGGCTTAAAACAAAGGTAAACAAAGAGCTTTTAATTTTCAACAATTAGTCAGCTACTCCTAATTTGAACCTAAAATAATACATTTGAAGGGTCAAATCAAGAATAGCTGTCAATGAATGGATCACCAATTTTTTTTACAATAAAGATAAATATATAACATGATTTTTTGTCCCTTGCAGTTACAGCTTAGTACACTCACTAACACAATTATCACATTTTTTACACGCTAGAGCAAGTTCCCCTTTTTTTTCAAATAATTTTTTTTGTGCTGCTGTTTGCAAGTCATTTAAAATTATTTCGAAAGCATCCTTTACAGTAACTACTATCTCTACTTGGCCTGTTTCTTGATTGGTAAAGTATTCGGTTTCTACATCAAAATCTTGCAGGACATTAGTTTCTTGCACCAATTTTTGTTTGGCTAGTTCTGCACGTACCGCAGCAAGTTGTTCATGATGCATGATGAGGCCATCTTTGCGGATACGCTCCCAACCACCGCGTTCTTTAGATTTAAAGTCCACAAAAATATCTTCATCAATAGGTACTACATAAAAATTGCCCTTATCCACAATAGCCATTGTCTCGAAGGGTTGATTATCTGTTCGCCCAACTACTTCTGCCTTTACACTATCGGCAGGTGCTTGATAGGCTGGACCGACAAACTCATTGAGTGTCTTAGCAATTACCTCAATGGTTGCGTCTAATTGCGCGCTAGTAATACTCAAACCATCAATAGGAGCTTGTCCAGTAAATCCTTCTTCAACATAGTCAAATGAGATTCGCATATCTGTAAATGCAATACCTTGATGCACATTTGTTACATCAATATTGTCTAAACTTTTAAGCAAATGTTTCCTAGCAGCAGCCTCTCTTAATTCTTTCTCTACATGCTCTAATTTATCGTTAATTTTGTCAATTGCATCTTCAACCGCTTGTAACTCAGCATTAATTGGATCAAGAGGCTGTTCAGGTTTAAGCGGTGGCGGTAGTGTCGGTGGTAGGGGTGTTGTTAGGGTATCTGATGGTTCTTTTGATGAGTCTGCCAACCTATCTTTGTAAGAAGGTTTTTTATCTTCATCTTCACCACCTTCGTTTTTTGTGATGTGTTTATTATTATTTTTTGGTTTTTTAGGGGGAGACACTACTGGTATAGGCTCTTTTTTTTCTTCTGTATTAAGAAGGGCTAAAGATTCATTTAAAGTGCTATTAAACCCAAAGCTGTTCATTTGTCGTTTTTTGAAATTGTAGGGCTTAATTTTATTGTATTCTGTTACTGCTGTCCGAATGTAGGTTTGTGCTTCTTTCGTTTTTTGTTCATTTTGTGCAATTAAGCCTTTAGTGAGATTGTATAAAGCTCTATAAACTTCGTATTCTTTCTTTTGATCAAATTTATCGTTCACACTAAAAAAACGCTTTTTGACGTCTTTATCTTTATCAATTTTAGCAATGATTTCCTTAGCTTCTGTATAATTGCCATTTTGAGCGAATAAAAAAGCATCGCAAACTTCTCTATAATTTGGAGATTTGTAGGGGTTGTCTGCTAAAGAAAGAATTTTAGTCAGTTCTTGTTCTCTAAAACTTTGTTGCCCAAAACTTGTTTGAGTGGGAATAAAAAACAATAAGCCGATTAACAATAAAAAGAGTAATTGACTTAGTATTGGGTGATGTTTTTTCATAATATTTTGATTTATAATTAGTTATAAATGTGTTTTGTGTTTGTATTGACAATGGTATATTAGGTATGTTTCAAATGCCAGACTTTTTAACCAAACAGTTTTTGCTTATTTAGACAGTTCGTAGATTAGTGATTCGTTTTTGGGTTTTTTAGTTTCTTTTTGAATGAGTTCTGTAACGTCATAGTTCTTGTAAAGGATTAGTAATTAGCAAATTATATAAAAGAAGGTTCAGAAAATAATTTCCAATTTCTGAGCTCTAATCTGCTAATTTCTGATAGCTAAATAGCTAAAAATCTAAACATCCAAAAGTCCAAACATCTAAGTAGCCAACTATTCATTCGCCTCAATTTCCAATATAACAGGCACAATAAATGCTGTTTCTCCAACAGTTTGTTTGGCTTTAAAAGACATGCTTTCAGGCTTATATTGAATATTATTTTGGGAAATAAGATATTCTCCAAAATACTGCTCCAAACGGTGCAGTAAGTCGCCATCCATGCCAGCTATATCATTCACCACAGCTTCAAAATTTACCATCGGTTCTTTGCAAAATAATATGCAAATGTGCTCTTTTCCTGCTTCTTCTAATACCAATACCTTATTCTTACTTGGAATTGCAATTTCTTGGTCTAATGGTGAGTACGGAGCGGCATTTTCCATAGGATAGTGTATGGCTGTTTGGTCATTTTCTGTAATGCTGAATACATATAGATACTCACTGTCCAAATTATTGCGTGCCATTAGTTGAAAGCCTTGCCCTACTTGCCAACCTGTTTTATAATACTCCCTTGCTTTTCGCAGTATATATTTATTTCTCCTAAATTCAACACTTGCCTGTTTCATATTAATGCTATTAGGTAGTTCATAGACAAAGCGAAAACTGCCTATAAAAACTTTACCATCATCTTTAATTTTAATTTGATAGGCATAGAGCACATCATTTAAAAATTTATCATAGCTAATGGTGCCAAAACCGCCTTTTCCCCATTTTTTACCATAGCTATTAATGTAAGTAAACTCCTCTTTATAATCATCATAAGCAACAATTGTAACGGCATGTTTACCCATTCCTGTGCTTTCTTTCCTAAATTTAAAATTATCCAAGCCCACAATAACAACCAAGCTATCCGATAGGCTTTCTTTCATATTTTTAAGCTTAATGTCAGGACGGGTGCCGTCACCAAAAATTGTTCTATAAGATTCAATTTTGTTATCTAAACCTTTGATGGCTAATTCTTCTTCAATGGGATGATTGCAGGCAGGAATATATTGCGTGTCAAATTCATTGTAGCGAAGATTGCCGCCTGTGGTTAAGAAATCTAAGGTTTTGTACAGACTAGAAAAGCCACGACAAGCAGGAGCATTTCTATTGTGGTTTCGATTGTATAAATAGAGAGGGGAGAAAAAAGACGCATTGATGGCATCTTTATCTGTCCAACCATTTTTAAGGGCATGTTGAATGGTTTGAGCATAGCTACAGGCATAGCCTACACAAGAGGGAGTTTGCCCTTGATGTTTGGGGGTAGGGCAGTAGGCTTGTAAGTCAACGGCAGGGGGGATATAGCTTTTTTGACCAGTTACTATTTCATCTGTTTCTTGGTAAAGCTGATTTTCTACATCATTTGACTCTAAACCTTGTGCATGTATACTAATTGAAGTTAATAAATTTAACATGCATATAAGTGAAGTTAGTAGGATTGTCTTTCTCATGTTTTCACAATTTTTTTGATTAGTAAAATAACGATTTTGGGCTTTGTGGAATAAAATTACATATATTTAATTACAAAAGCAAAGGTTTTGCTTAAAAAGCTATAAGGTTTTATTGGGAGTTTGTCATGTATTTAATTTTGTATTTTTTAAGCAAAATCAGCAGTTTAAAACCTTTAAATAATATTTAAAGTATTTTAAGTTCTAAGTTTATTTGTTTAATAAAGTATTTTTTTAACGAAAGTTAAAGCAAAAAAGTATTGGTAGATAATTATATGTTACTTTTTTTCTAGAAAACCCTTTTTTAATCATTTCTGTAACAAAGGCTTTAACCATCGTAACTACTATAAGAATCTGTTAATTGTTAAATTATGTAATTTCTAAAATGTAATTAGTTGTTGTCAGCTTCTGATTTCTAATAGCTAAAAATCCATGTTAAAGTATTAGGGGTAATATCAAACATATCCCTAATTTACCATTGTCAAGTGAAAGATAATACACCCCATTTATAGTATATCTACTGAGAAAAGAAAAGGTAAACGCTTTGTAGGTATTTTTTTTCAAAAAAAACGAAAATAGTTGAAATAAGCCTTGAAACTATGATGAATCCTTTTTGATTTATCATTTGCTGGTCTATTTCCTCAACTTTTTTTTCCTAACTTTGTCCTATGATAAGACGATTTGCAATTTCAGATGTGCATGGCTGTTGTAAAACCTTAAAGGAATTGGTCAGCAATGGTATTCAATTACAAAAAGAAGATCAGCTTTTTTTCTTGGGAGATTACATTGATCGAGGGCCAGACAGCAAAGGGGTTTTTGACTATATTTGGGAGCTACAAGATGCAGGCTATCAAGTACGTTGCTTGAAGGGCAATCATGAAGATATGCTGTTCAAGGCTTTTGAGGGATGGCGAAAGGATGGGGTTTGGCGAATGAATGGCGGTGATACGACTTTGAAAAGCTTTGCTGTGGGGGACGTTAAAAAAATTCCTAAACTTTATTTGGATTTTATGGAACAACTGCCTTTGTATATTGAGTTAGAGGATTATTGGTTGGTTCATGCAGGTTTTAATTTTTTGGCTCCAGGTGGGATGTTTACTGATGAGGAGGCTATGCTATGGATTCGCCGATGGTATAAAGAAATTAACTGGGAAACAGTTGGCAAACGAACCATCGTGCATGGACATACCCCCATTTCACAAGCACATATTGAAGAGCGAATTGTATTGGTTAAGTCTCTGCCTTTGCCGCTACCCATCAATATTGATGCAGGTTGTGTATATCAACATACAGGCTTAGGCAAGCTTTGTGCATTAAATTTAGATGAAAAAACGGTTATATTTCAAAATCGAATTGATTAAATGATAAAAATACCCTACTCACTATTAACCTTCCTACTATTAGCCCTATGTGTGAGCGTCCTATCTAGCTGCTCTGACGATGACGACGAAGGACAGGAACACGAAAATGAGGAAGAAGTTATTACGACAGCCTGTAATGATACCTTAACGCCGATTGTGATGATGCATGGTTTTTTGGGGGCAGGAGATACCTATACCAAACAATTTATGCGATTCACTGCCAATAATTATTGTGGTGATCGTCTTTTTGTATTTGATTGGAATAGTCTTGATCAAGAGGCTGAACATACGGCTGATTTAGATGAATTTATAGATAATATTTTATCAAAAACAGGCGCAAGTCAAATCAATTTAGCAGGACATTCGGCAGGTGGAGGGCTAGGTTATAGCTATTTAGAAGATTCTACACATGCTACAAAAGTAGCTAATTATGTGCATATTGGCAGCTTTTACCAGCTCGCACCAGCAGGGCCAAATGGCAGTGTGCCCACACTTAATTTATGGTCGGAAGCGGACTTGGTGATTGAAGATAGAAATGATATACCGGGGGCGGTAAATGTGAAAATGACAGATGCCGACCACTATGAAGTCGCAACTAATGTGGAGGCTTTTGAGGCAATGTACCAGTTTTTTAACAATGACTTATCTCCTGAAACTACGGACATTATAACAGAAGCAGAGCCCGAAATTGGTGGGCGAGTGCTTACTTTTGGGGAGAACCAGCCTTTGCCAATGGCTTCTATCAAAATTTATGCATTAGATTCCATCGGCTTTAGAGTGAATGAGCAGCCTGATGCCAATTTAACCGCCGATGAGCAAGGCAATTGGGGACCTTGGACTGCACAGCCAAATGTATCTTATGAATTTGAGGTGAAAGGGGTAGCCGAAACCGACCGTTTGGTGTATTATGTGCGAGAGGGTTTTACACGTTCTAATCCATTGGTGTATTTACGAACACTACCGCCGCCAACTTCTTTAGCAGGTATTTTACTGGCAAGTATTCCACAAGAGGACAATCAAACTGCTTTGATTATTTTTTCTTCAAGCCAAGCTGTTAGCAGTATGCGCGATAATTTGACAATAAATGGCTTTGAGTTGTCTAGTGATACTTACGCTAGTCCTGAGCAAACGAGCATCGCCTTTTTCTTGTATGATGATGGGAATGATGGAGAAACAACTTATGCTGTGCCTACCTTATTTGCAGCATTTCCATTTCTCAGCGGTGCCGACATTTTTTTCCCAACAGACCCGCCCGGCAGTATTTCCATCGAATTTAATGACCGTCGTCTTAATGCACGTAATTGGCGTTCAAAATCAGACGGCCCAGTTGTTGTTGTTTTAGATTAAATGGTTTTGTGGTTTTGGGTTGTGTGGTTTTGGGTTGTGTGGTTTTGGGTTGTGTGGTTTTGGGTTGTGAGTTGTGTGGTTTTGGGTTGTGTGGTTTTGGGTTGTGAGTTGTGTGGTTTTGGGTT
>JAHDHV010000143.1:13072-13160 GCA_020631155.1 Bacteroidota bacterium
GTGTGGTTTTAATTGTAGTACAGTTTGCAAATTCACGAATCACTGATCTACGAATCCACGAATCACTGATCTACGAATCCACGAATCA
>JAHDHV010000144.1:0-10379 GCA_020631155.1 Bacteroidota bacterium
AAATTTCCCCCTTTTATTTGAATAACATTTGGCTATTCCCTAAATCCTTGACACAGTCCTGCCCTTCTTTTTCGTAAAGCAGATTCCCGAATCTGCTCTATCGGTAAAAAATGATAAATTTTGTGTACCCTTTTGAAAATTTTTTTAGTTAAAAAACAAGTTCCTAAATGTCAACGATCTTTTTTCTCTGTAAATATTTGGTTATTAGCTGTTTTTACAATTTTTTTTATAAAAAAAGAAAAATAACCCCTTTTATCTGTAATTGTTTTGGCTGTTTACTTGCTTTACCTTTGTATCAGTTAGTTGTTACTTAACAAAGCAATTTTTATTTAGAGCATTTTTTTAATAGACAAAGGTTAAATGCGGTTTTGTTTTCGGACAAGATCGCATTTTTATGTTTATAGATGTTTATCTTAATTCCACTTGAGCTAATTATTAAACGGAATGTTTTTTATTGCTAACAATGTGTTTACTATTTTTTTGAGTAAGCACTTTTGGCAATTCCACCAAGCTTAAAAAATAATTTGAAATAAAAAGCAAATGAAAATACGCACCCTAAACTTGATGAGTGTTCCTACCTACTATTCCTTTTTCCCCAAAAAAAAGAAATAACAAATAATCTTAATAATCAGTGTGTTATGATGGATTTTTAAATGAAAGCAGACTTTTTTATGACAAAAACGGGATAAAATCTAAGTTGATGCGCTCTTATATACAAATAAAGCATTATGCAAGGGAGGTGCTTGATAATGACCTATTAGACCTTTTCTTTCAAAAAAAATAGTGATTTAATTTAATTATTTCAAATTATATATTTTTTGTATAAATTTGTTTGTAGGCAGGTGTAAAAATTAAATAAATATTTTTTTGTAGAAAAATGGAAGTAAATGAATTATCTCCTATTTTAAATCTTATGTCTAAGTGCTTAGTTTGTCATTTTCAACTTTCCTCTTTCAATTTTTCAATTTAAACATAAAACCCACTCCTAAAATTTGTCAAATTAATCCTAAAAAATATAAGCATATCAACTCTAAATTTTATTGCATAAATATAAAACCAATTGTTTAACTTAAAATTTTTTATTATGAACTATTTGCAAAACAATAGACCTTTTGTTGTCTTATTGGCATTATTTTTCACACTTGGCGCATTTGTAATAGTTGGCTGTCAGAAGGATGAAGTGTTTGAATCGCAAGCCACCACAGAACATGCTCATGATGGACATTTTCACAAAGAACATGCCTTGCATCAATTGGAGGTCAATCCTCAAAAAGTGCTTGTTCAGCAAATTGTTGATGGAACACTATCATTAGTAGAATCTAAAACCAACAAACAGTTAGATTCTGATTTAATTAAAATTCCTTTAACTGGCGCAAGACCATTTACAGGTTTGGCGGTTAAATGGCAGGGGGCAAATGTTGAAGATTTTCATGTAGCGGTTCGTAGCTCAGAGGATAATGTGCAATTTGGACAATGGATTGATATTCACTTAGATGCACATGGCGAACAAAGAAGCGATGAAGGGATAAGCCAATTGATTTTCTTAGATAAAAATGCGCGTTATATCCAATGGAATGTAACAGTAGACGCTACTAACTCCTTGAAAGTTAATGATTTAGACTTGTTAGAGTTTCACTTTATCAATCCAGGCGAAACACCTAAACACATTAAAAATCAAACACAAACTCCTGCTAATAAGTCTGTAGCTACTTGTTCTAAACCTAGTATGGTTTCGCGTACTAGCTGGGGAAGTATTTGTCCACAAAACAGCATGTGTAGCGGAAGTATTGTAACAACAACAACAACTCATATCATTATTCATCATTCTGAGACTCCAAATACTTCTTCTGATTGGGCGGCGACTGTGCGTTCCATACAAAATTACCATGTTAACACAAAAGGATGGAGTGATATCGCTTATAACTTTTTGATTGCACCAAATGGAGTAATGTATGAAGGTCGAGCAGGTGGTGATACCTCAAGAGGCTCACATTTTTGTGCAAAAAATACCAATACAATGGGTATTTGTGTGATTGGTACTTATAATACGTCACAGGTAAATTCATCAGCTATATCAACCTTGAAAAACTTACTGGCTTGGAAATGTGATAAAGATGGAATTGATGCTACTGGAGCAGCAACACACTCTTCGTCTGGGTTATACTTAAATAGAATTGCAGGGCATAAAGATCACTCTTGCACACCTACTTGCCCTGGAGCGCAACTATATGGTCAACTGTCAACAATTAGAAGTCAGGTAAAAACAATGGTAGATGATTGTAATAATCCTGATGATGGCGGCGGCGGTGGTTGCCTTCAAAGAGAAGCAGTATTACACCAAAAAGTAGCGCGAAATATTTCTTTATTCACTTCTAAAGAATTGACAGCAACAGCTAAAGATGTTTTAACACTTTATGTTGAAAATCAAGCAGAATTAAATGAGATTTTTGAATCAAAAGACGCTCAGTATGAAGCAGTACAAACTGCAGTAGCAGATTTTTGGGCTGTAAATCAAAGCTTGATTGAGAATGGTTTTGGCGATACACCAACAGGCGTAATTGAAGCACAACATATTAAGGCTGCCAAAACTGTTTTGTCTGAATTGGCAAAAGTAGTCACTAAGCCAAGTTTACAAGATGCCATTCATGACGTTTATAACAGCTTAGACGAAATGCAAGGAAAAGCCTTACAAGATGCCATCAAATCTTTTGATGTACAAAACAATGGCTAAAATTAAGTGCATAACGAATAACACTACTTAGTATTAATTTTACTTCTACGTTTATTGCGAAAATTTCAAAACTGTATTGTCCTTTTTAATACAAGGGCAATATGGTTTTATTTTAATTGCTGACTTGTTGATTCGTGATTCGTGATTCGTGATTCGTGGATTAATAGATTCGTGATTCGTGATTAATAAAGCAGTAATCATTAAAAATCCAAAAATCCAAAAGGCTAAAAATCTAAAAACAATGCAATTATGTTTCCTGATATTGAAGTTTTCGGTATTTTAATTCAATGGTACTTTTTTTGGAAATATGTAGCCATTATCCTAACAGTTGGTTTTGGCTTGTGGTATATTTTCTATAAAAAAAAGGCAGCAATTAGTTTTACTCAATTTTTATTGCTGCTGCTGTTAACGATCTTTCTGTGCTACTTTGGCGGCAAATTGTTATCCTATTTCGACCATTACACAAGGGAGAACGCATCTTTTTCTTTGGAACATTTTTTTGAAGGCAGTTTTCGGTGGTATGGAGCATTATTGATGATTTTATTAGGTATACCATTAATGGGTAAGTTCTTGAAAATGAATGTCTATAACTGCCTTGATTTTTTGGTATTAAAGCTCTGTTTATTTACTGCAATCATCAAACAAGCCTGCTTTTTTTCGGGCGATGGCTGCTATGGCATCTATACCAACTCTATATTTGGCATGTACTTTCACTACGGAACTGCACCCAGTATGCTGCCCGTACATCCCACTCCTTTGTATGATTCGGTCTTTCATTTGCTCTTTTTTATCTTTTTATACCAATGGAATGACCGCAAAAAATACGATGGACAAACCACCATTTTTTTCTTCACAGGTACCGCTATTTTTAACATTCTATTAGAAGTAATCAAAAGAAATCCTGAAATAATATTGGGCTTAACTCTATGTCAGTTAACTTATTTAATGATACTTTTGGTTACTGTTTTTTATTATTTTTTACTAAAAAAAGAAAATAAATTTAACCTTAGCCAAGCGTATAGTTAATGCAAAAAATTAAAAGTAATTATTTTAAATCTTATGTCTTGTATCTTAAATCTTATGTCTTACATCTATAAATAAAACCTTATGAAAAAGCAATTTATATCTCCATTAGCAGGCACTTCAATTAGCAATTACATTAATTTATTAAAGGAAAATAAATTTGATATTGATTGGAAATATGTGCCTAGAGTACTGTATACAAGCCTTATTTCGGCAGTAGCAATGTCTCCTTTTATTGCAGTAGAACGGGCAAGCAAACAGCAAGCGATAGAAGCTACACAAATAAACGAAGCACCTATTTTTATTATCGGGCACTGGCGAAGTGGAACTACTTTTTTGCATTACCTTTTATGCAAAGATGAACACTTTGGCTACCTAAATAATGCACAAGCTTTTTGCCCAGGGCATATGTTTTACAAATATTTTTCCCTAGTCAAAACCCTTATACACATCCTTATGCCAGACAAACGACCGATGGATAATATTGAAATCTATTGGGACAGTCCACAAGAGGAAGAACTCGCTTTGGGCAATATGACTACACATAGCTGTTATCATTGGTGGGCATTTCCCCGAAAAATGACAGCTTATTTTGAGAAATATATTTTGCTAAAAGACTTAAAAGGTAATGATTACCATGAGTTTAAAAGTGTTTATTTAGCATTATTAAAAAAAGTTACCTTAGCCAATGATGGAAAAAGATTATTGATTAAAAATCCAGCGAATACAGGGCGAATTTCCCTATTATTGGAATTATTTCCCGATGCAAAATTTATATACTTGCATAGAAACCCCTTAGAAGTCTATCATTCCACCATCAAATTACACAACAAACTATTAGAACGATTTTCTTTTCAGCATTTCGACCAAAAAACAATTGCCAAAAACACCGAACAATTTTACAGAGCCCTAATCCAGCAATATGAACAAGACAAGCAGTTAATTCCCCCCAAAAATCTAATCGAAATTGACTTTAAGGAACTAACCAAACAGCCTTTAGAAACGGCAAAACAAATTTATACAGCCTTACAAATCCCCAATTTTGATAAGGCTGCCCCTGCCTTTCAACAGTTTATTCATTCCCAAAAAAACTATCAAGTAGACAGTTATACAGCACTCATTAATAGCAAAAAAATAGCTGCCCAAAATACAGAGCTCTCAAAAAACACTCCTCAAATCAGAAGATATACGGAAGCAATATAAAATTTTTTTCGTAGCGTATACGTGAGAATGTGGTTTTGTCTTTAGGGCAGGGCTGCATTTTTTTTTACATGTTTCCCCACACTTGAAGATTTAAAAAAAATATTTATTGGCGAGCTAATGTTTTTTTGCAATATTTAGTAGATTTGCAACAAACAAAGCGACCTATGCCCAAACAAGAACTACTATCTACCTTAAAAAATATTAAAGACGATATTGCAATGGCCAATGTAGAAGAAGCAATCAAGGCTTTATTGCATTTTGTAAGGAATGACTATCCTCATACTGACTATGAGCAGGAAATTATTTTATTGAGTCAGCAATTTCACACCATTTTAAAGCAAGAAAGGACAAGAACTATTAACTCTGCCAATTTTGTAGAACAAAAAAATAGAATTACAAAGGCACTGTTGGATATTATACAGGTTCTACAAGAAAATATAACTCCTTTAGTAACACAAACTTCTCTTTCACAACAAACGGAAAGCTTACCGAATCCTCCACAAGCTTCCTCAAATGAGTCAAAACCTAAACTCAAAGTGGATGATTTAGTAGCATTTGTGCATCCTCCTAAGCCCAAAATTGTATTAAAAGCAAGCAATATTGTAAAAACCTATGGTCGTTTTTCTAATTTTAAACTAAGTGTAGAAGAATTAGAATTAAAATTGGGAACCATTACGGCATTAGTTGGGGAAAATGCAGTGGGGAAAACCACTTTATTGCGAATATTGGCAGGGGAATTAGCACAGACCAAAGGCTGTTTAGAATATCCTTTATTTCAAAATAACAAGCGATTAAATTGGCGAAAAATTAAACAGCAAATCGCTTATATCCCACAACATTTACCAGCTTGGCAGGGGAATTTATACCAAAATTTATGTTATGCAGCCGTAACACATGGCATTAAACCAAAAGAAGCGGAGGAGGAAGTAAATTATATTGTACATCGTTTGGGATTGGTAGAACATTTGGCTAAAAGTTGGCGAGAATTGTCGGGAGGCTATAAACTGCGCTATGCTTTGGCAAAGGCTTTGGTATGGCACCCTACCTTATTATTGATAGATGAACCTTTGGCGCACTTGGATATACGAGCGCAATTAGTGGTACTCAATGATTTAAAAGAAATAGCGACTAGCGGACGCTATCCCATTGCTATTTTATTAAGTTCACAGCACATTCATGAAGTAGAGTATATTGCCGATAATGTTTTATTTATGCAAAATGGGCAGTTAAACAAAACACCTAAGGATGCAGTAATAGAATACCATCATTTTGAATTAAATTGTAGTTTATCAAAACAAGAACTAAAAAAACGCTTGGAAAATAGCCCTATTCCTTGCCATAAAGTACAATATACAGGCATGTCCTATATTTTAACAACCGCTAATACTATCAGTACTTTACAACTACAACAGTGGTTTATTGAACAAGACATTAGCCTCTCTTTTTTTAGAGATATTAGTCAATCTGTAAAAACTAAATTTTATGAAAAAAAATAAAACAAATTGGCTATTTCCCCAATGGATACAACAACTAGAGCAATGGGTATTATTGCATTTTCCCACAATTTGGCAAACGCAAGTTCATAAGGTACTATTATATACGGTAATTGCCAGTATATTGTTTTTTATAGGCGGCTATTGTTGGCCAAATAGCTTTAAAAATCCTTTAGTAGCTCCACTAGAAGGAATTATTATTCAGGAAGAAGTCTATTTTTTGGTTTTTGTACTATTATGTATACCAGCCATTGTATATTGGCTATATCAACAAAATAAAAGGCCAATAATAGATTATGCTCCTTTAAAAATAGGGATACAATTAGTGGTTTATGCTATTGGGACCCTTTTTATACTGGGAATTACTCTAAGTAGTTTTCGAATGGGCACCATCTATCGCACTACTCATTTAATGGATAAAGATGATTTACAGTATATTCAAAATAATGATTACTTTTTATATGGTTTTATTCCGCCTGATACATTAAGTGGGAATAACCTAAAAGATATTGAAGAAGGTAAAAAGGAGTTTAAACAAATAAAAAGCATAGAAGATAGTTTGTTAAATAGTACTTATCAAAGTCGATATTTTTTAAGTTATAACAAAAAGTGTCTGTGTTATCAGTCGTCTCGGTTGTATCAACCTTCTCGGTTGTATCAGGCGGATCTGTCGTATTTATCAACTTTGTCATTTCGGTCAGCTTTGTCGGAATTATCATATTTTTCGGATTTGTCAGTTCGGTCAATTCGGTCGGCTTTGTCGGATTTATCGGCTCGGCCATTTTGGTCAGTTCGGTCAGGCTTGTCAGACTTGTTGTTTTTGTTGCCTCAGTCATATCGCTCGACTCGATTAACTCGGTCGGCTCGGTCATATTTGGCAGATTTATCATTTCAATTGGATTTGTCGGACTTATCATTCCGACCATATCGTTCATATCGCTCATATCGGTCGGTTCTGCCATATTTGTCAGCTCAATCATATCTATCATATAGGTCAGACCTAATTAGCAAATTCAATTATACTGATTTTGTGTTATTAAAGTTATATGCAACTTATGATCAAACTTTTAGGGATAACATAACAACAACTAAAGCTCTTAAATTATGTGAACAATATGGTATTACAGATAGCTTTTTTGTTTTTCCATTAAAGCCATATATGACCGAGCGGATAGATACCTTACAATTAAAATTGGACTCTTTAAAGCAAAAAGATGACCATTTTACTGAAAAAATAAATCTCATTCAACTACAATTGGATACTTTAAAAACAAAACTACCTGATATCACCTTTTATTATCCACTGTGGTTTTATCAATTAGAAGATGGAGTTCGTTCTATAGAACATGCTCAATTATTTTGGAGTCAAGGCATTATTACTCATTATTTTAAATGGCTACTGTATTATTTGCCCTTTTTCTGCTTATTATTTTTAGCCTTGCCCTTTTTAAAAGCCAATCATTTTTTTTTAGCCTTCTATGTATACATTGCTTTGTTTATTTTAATGACTTTTTTTATGGATGATGTTTTAGGTGATTTTATTACTTATCGAGAGATTGATGGTGAAAAAATAAAAGAATTTTTATACCTTAACTATATCGGCACTTTTGTTGTCTTTCTTTCTTTAATAGGTTTAGCAATAACAGCTTTCTTTAGACAAAATAAAGGTTTTGCTGATTTTTGTTTTCAAATGGTTTTAGTCCCTTTAGGAGTATTTTTTGTAGTGGGTTTATTGTGTGACTATCACTTTTTTATTAAAATGGAAATTGCTTATACGCTCCCTACTTGGGTATTATGGGCAGTGCAGGGCATGGGTTTGGTGGCTGTTTTTTTGATGGGGTATATTCGGTCCTTGCCAAGAGGATAATCAATTACGAATTACGAATTACGAATTACGAATTATCAATTACGAATCACCAATCCATAAATCACGAAACCACGAATCACCAATCCACGAATCACTAATCCACGAAACCACGAATCCCCAAACCACGAATCCCCAAACCACGAATCACTAATCCACGAAACCACGAATCACTGATCCACGAATCACCAATCCACAAATCACCAATCCACGAATCCACACCCCTACATTAGTCTATTCCGCGCAATTCTGTATATTTGCAATATTATCAGCACTTTGTACGGCAAATACATCAGAAGTCTATGCCATTATGAAACGGAATGACAACTTATTTCGCTTAATTAAAAGTCTTTCTAAATCCGAAAAACGATTTTTTAAAATATACTCCACACGTCATGTCATTGGCGATCAAAATAAGTATGTACAGTTGTTTGATGCTATTGATAAACAAAAAATATATAATGAGAAAAATATTGTAAAAAAGTTTAAGGATGAAAAATTTGCCAAGCGTTTGTCTGTTGCCAAAGCTTATGTTTATGAGTTGATTTTGAAAAGTATGAATGTGTATCATGGGCAAAATTCGGTGGAGGCACAGTTGCGAGATTTATTGGGAAACATTCATTTTTTATACCAAAAAGCCATGCACGATCAGGCTTTGAAATTGGTGAATAAGGCGCAAAAACAGGCTTTACTCTACGATATGCTAACTTTTATGCCCGAAATTTTACGCTGGCAAAAAAAGATAATGGAAGTAAAATTTTATACACAAAAAAAAGAAAAAGACCTATTTGAACTCGCCGAACATTACCACAATATTTTAGAACAATTAAACACCATCAACGATTATTGGCTCTTACAAGCACGCCTCTATTATCGACAATACCACAAAGGAATTGTTTTGCAAAATCAAGAGGAGTTGGCAGAATTGGCGAAAATGCTCGAAAATCCACTCATTCAGGAAGCAGAAAAAGCGACTACTTATGAAGCAAAGTTATTGAGATATAAATTTTTATCTACCTATTATTTTTTGCTAAGAGATTTTCCCAACTGCTATCAGCACAGTAAAGGTTTGATTGAGTTGTTGGAATCGCGCCCCAAATGGCTGCAAATGAATTTGTTGTTGTATGTTAATTCCGTTAACAACCTACTCAATATGACGGCTATGCTCGGCAAAAACGAGGAGCGCGCCCACTATATTGACAGATTGCGCGAAATGATGCACAGCAAACAACTGAAAAAATCGGAAAGCCTGCAAATCAAATTGTTCCAAGCCTACTACTACCACCTAATGACACTCTCTATCAATCAGGCTGCCTTTGCCGATGGAATGACTTTCATTTACGAAATGGAGAAGGGTTTGCAGCAATTTAAAGATAAAATGGACCCGATGGGCAGCGTAATGTTGTGTTTTTACGGCTTCCACATCTGTTTTGGCGCAGAAAAATACAGTTATGCCTATGAATGGTTGCAACAAATTCTAGCAAATCCGACCACCGAAATTCGCCGCGATATTTATTATTTCGCCAAAATTTTAAGCCTCATCACCGCCTACGAATTGCAAAATACAACACTCTTACGCCAACAAATTTTGTCCACTTATCGCTTTTTACACCAACAAGCCTACTTAAAAAAGTTTGAGCAAATCGGTATTCGCTTCCTACGACAATTACATCAAAATACCAGCGTTGAAGAATTGAAACAACTATTTGTCCAATTACAACATCAATTTAAAGAATTAGTCAAAGACAATTTAGAGCGAAAAGTCTTTGCCTACTTCGATTTTATATTATGGTTACAAAGCAAATTAAACAATCAACCCTTTGCACAAGTATTAAAAGAGGCAGGAAAGAAATCGTGATTGGTTGGTTGGTTGGTTGGTTGGTTGGTTGGTTGGTGGATACGTATTGCAATACGTATCTACAAAACATATATCGTGTCTTAAATCTTAAATCTTAAATCTTATGTCTAAAACAAAATCTTAAATCTTAAATCTTATGTCTAAAACAAAATCTTAATTTAAATGAAAAAAAATATTTTAATCATACTGTGTTTTATATTTTTAAAC
>JAHDHV010000144.1:10479-13156 GCA_020631155.1 Bacteroidota bacterium
CTTAATTTAAATGAAAAAAAATATTTTAATCATACTGTGTTTTATATTTTTAAACAATACTATTCAGGCGCAAAACATCACCGCTTTTGTAGATAAACTCAATCGCTTTTGGGTGTTTGATAATGGGGAATTTGAGCAGCTAGAACATTTGGATGTAAAGGAATACAAGGTCGGCGGCGACTATGTGGTATACGTCAATACGCGGGACGATGTACGCTTTTATCGAGATGGAGAAGTAGAGCGTTTGGAGTACAATGGCACTTTGGCAGAGTATGAAACAAGCAATTATTTAATGTTATTTAAATCTCAGGGCAATTTGCAGGCAGTGATAGATGGAAAGCGCAAAAATTTGACGCTGGGTACAGATATGCCCTATTCAATGGGGGACAGCATCATCGCTTACGTCAATTTTGATCGCTTTTTTAAAGTATTTTACAATGGCGAAACCAAAAGTTTGGGCTTAGAAGGAATTAAAAATTTTAAAGTAAGTGATAACTCTTTAGCCTATGTAAATGAAGCCAATTTTTTGAAATTATATTATGATGGCGAAACGGAAGACATTGACAATATTCAAAATTCAAGGTATCATGTAGGCAATAATTTTGTCGTTTATTTCAATGATTTCAACGAATTAAACGTCTACGATGATGGCGATACGGAACAATTAACGACCTTCCAACCCAAAAGCTATCAAGTAGGCGATAATATGCTTGCTTATGTCTCCGATCAAGGGCAGTTTTACCTCTACTGGAACGGTGAAACAGAGGAGTTAACCCCCTATGAACCAGAGACTTACAAAATTGTAGACAATACCTTAATGTATATAGACGATCAAGGTTATTTAAATGTGTATTATGATGGAGAAAATCACACATTAGAAGCCTATACACCCAAAACCATCAAGATGTTTAACGGCATCGTAGTGTACACCGATTTGGATGGTCGTTTAAAAGCATTTTATGAAGGTAAAAAGGTGAAAATATCAGATATGATAGCAGAAGATTTTGAGTTAAACGGTCGGGTCATTACGTATCGCATTTTAAATGGAGAAATCCGCGTTTATTTCGATGGCAAAGAATACCAACGGTGATTGGTGGATTCGTGATTGGTAGAAACACAAAATCTTGTGTCTTTATGGGTTTCGTCATTAAAAAACAATTCATTATTTTCGCCCGTTTTTTAAAAATTAGATTTTTTTATGAAAGAAAGAAAAGAGCCCACACCAACTTCGGAGCTGAATTTACCTGTACAAATCAAATTGGACAGCATTGAAAAAGTGTTGAATCAGCAAGTGAAAGATGGGCAAGTGCTGTATCAAGAAACGATTTTTAAGGCAGGTGTTCCGCAGGAATGGGTGCATGTAGGCTTACAAAAATGGTTGAAATCCGGTATTGAAATCGCTGTGTCCAAAGCCGATACGATTCGTTTAAGTGTGATTAATCAGGAGTTATACATCAAATTTCCGTTGACCTCCACAATGGCACTGACCTACGCTTTGCAGGTAAATCCGTTAGAAACGACCGCCGAATTGGTAAGTGTTGCCAAAATTAAGCTTTGGATAAATGAATGTTGGGAGCTTTGTGCAAAGGCGGAAAATGTAGGGCATGAGTGGCGAAAACGCCCTGCTTTTAAAGTTATGGGCTTGGCAATCAGTCAGTTAAGTATCATAGAGGATGATATTGCCGAAAACCTAGCCAAATGGGTTGGGCGTGTAGACGAATTGCTCAAACAGGCGGTTCCTTTGGCGAATATTGCCGAGCAGGTTTGGCAGCGCGTACAACAGCCAATGCCAGTGCTCGAAAAGCCACCGATTTGGTTAAATGTCGCGCCTAGTAATTTGCAAATATCTGATATTCAGTACTTTAAAAAGCATGTGCAGGTTGCGGTTCATGCAAAGGCAGGTTTACAAGTATCAGGGCAACAGCAAAAAGTTGTCAATAGTTTGCCCCTACCACCGTTTGAAACCTACACCGCCGCCGATGAAACGACTACCATTTGGGGCAATGCCTATCTCACCTACGCACAAGCAACGGCGGTGCTGTCGCAATCACTAAAAGGCTATACCTTTAAAAAAGGTTGGACTTCCATTCACATAAAAGATATTGAACTGTATCCAGAAAAGGAGCGTTTGGTGATTAAAGTAAAATTGAGAGGCTCACTGAAGGGAAATTTGTTTTTGAAGGGTAAGGCAGTTTATTTGCCAAAACAGCAAAAAATAGAGTTGCAAAATTTTGACTTTGAGCTTAAAACAAAAAACTTTCTAGCTAAAGTTGCTAATTTGGTGTTACATGAGCAAATTGCTGAAAAAATGAAAGAGCAGTTTGAGCAAAGTATTCAAAAAGAATTAAAAAACCTACCACAAACCATTGATAACTATTTATATTTACATCGTTTAAATAAACATCTGCTACTCAATGGTAAATTACAACATTATGAGTTGACAGATATTCAATTTAATAAAAAATATATTGAATTGGCGATAAATTTGAAAAGCAAAGTAAATATAGAACTAGAATTATGATAAATGGTTGTGAAAGTTGTAAGGTTGTAAGGTTGTGAAAGTTGTAAGGTTGTGAAGGTTGTAAGGTTGTGAAGGTTGTAAGGTTGTGAAGGTTGTGAAGGTTGTAAGGTTGTGAAAGTTGTAAGGTTGTGAAGGTTGTGAAGGTTGTAAGGTTGT
>JAHDHV010000648.1 GCA_020631155.1 Bacteroidota bacterium
CACTTAATTGGATTTTTTCAGCAAAAAACTTTGTAACTTTACAACCTTAAAACTTTACAACTCCAAAACCACCAAATCCCCAAAAACAATGTCGGTAAAAGTTGAAAACCTGAGCAAAATCTACGGTACACAAAAAGCGGTCAACAATATTTCGTTTGAGGTAAAACAGGGGGAAATTCTTGGCTTTTTAGGTCCCAATGGTGCTGGAAAAAGTACCACCATGAAAATCATTAGTTGTTTTATTCCACAAACAGAGGGAACAGTAGAAGTGTGTGGCCATGATGTGCAACAGTCTCCGATTGAAGTGCGGCAACAAATTGGTTATCTTCCCGAAAACAACCCACTTTATCGGGATATGTATGTGCATGAATACCTACATTTTATCGGAAAATTGCATCATATTGACCAGTTACAGACGCGGATTGATGAAATGATTGAACTGACGGGCTTGCAGCGTGAACAACACAAAAAAATTGGGCAACTCTCCAAAGGCTACCGACAACGGGTTGGTCTTGCTCAAGCCATGCTACATGATCCCAAAGTACTCATCCTTGACGAACCCACATCGGGGCTAGACCCCAATCAGTTGGCAGAAATTAGGAATGTGATTACTACGCTTGGCAAGGAAAAAACGGTCATTTTGTCTACCCACATTATGCAGGAGGTTCAAGCGATGTGCGATAGGGTAATCATCATCAATAAAGGCGAAATTGTTGCCAATGATACCGCCGAATCCTTACAACAACGCATTACTGGTCAAACCATTATCACTGTGGAATTTGCCTCCCCCCCTTCCGAAGATAGTCTCCGCCAAATCAACCACATCCAACAATTAACCCAACTTGGCCGCAATAAATGGCGCATCATAACAGCTGATAATCAGGACATCCGTGCTGACATTTTCAACTTTGCCGTTCAAAATAAACTTACCTTGCTGACCCTCCAAAAAGAGACAGGTAAATTGGAAGATGTATTTAGGGCTGTTACTACAGGTGATACTTCTTCTTCTTAAAGTTGTTAGAAATCAGATTTCAGAAGTCAGCAAATCACACAAGCAACTAATTATCAGACAGGTAAACAATCAAAAACAAACAACATAAAACCTTAAAACTTTTCAACCTTCCAACTTTTCAAGCTCTATCTCACATCTTACCATCAAAACCACAATTTTCCTTAACTTTGTGTCGTTTTTAATCCCCCTCTCTATAAAAAAAAGACATGTTCACTATTTTTCAAAAAGAAGTTAATCTATTTTTTAGTTCCCTGATTGGGTACATTAGCATTGGCGTATTTTTGCTGATAACCGCTTTATTTCTATGGGTTTTTCCGAGTACTAGCATTTTGGAGTACGGCTATGCTTCACTTGATTACCTATTTACCATCGCGCCCTGGGTGTTGATGTTTTTGATTCCAGCTATTACCATGCGCTCTTTTTCGGAGGAAATGCGGAGTGGAACGATTGAAATATTGGCAACTCGACCGATTACAGATTTGCAAATCATCTTGGGAAAGTACTTTGCAGCTTTATTTCTGGTGTTTTTTGCTCTTTTGCCTACCCTTTTTTACTATTATACTGTTTATGCACTAGGCTCGCCTGTTGGCAATGTAGATACAGGGGCTACTTGGGGGTCTTATATTGGTTTGTTATTATTGGGTGGAGCTTTTGTAGCTATCGGAATTTTCGCTTCTTCTTTAACAGATAATCAAATTGTCGCTTTTTTATTGGCGGTTTTTCTATGTTTTTTCTGTTTTGCAGCTTTTGATTACCTCAGTCAGTTAAATGTATTTTATGCCAGCATTGATGATGTGATTGAATTGTTGGGGATAAATGCCCATTATATTTCCATCAGTCGGGGCGTAGTGGATACACGCGATTTGGTTTACTTTTTTTCTTTCATCGCCATTTTTATTGTGATGACTAAAACGGTTTTGGAAAGTAGAAAATGGTGATATGAATTACGAATTACGAATTTTAAAATACATCTATTTTTAAAAAAACAAAAAGCTAATTTCTAATTTCCAAAAAGCTAAAAATCCAAAAGTCTAAAAATCAATAATTCATACTTTGAAGTA
>JAHDHV010000145.1 GCA_020631155.1 Bacteroidota bacterium
CTGCTGTAATTTCATAGGCTTCTTCAATTCCTGTTCCTTCTAAAAGATAGGTATCCGAACCTGTTACATTTAGAATAATGTTGTAGCTGGTGCCTTCTTCCACACATTCAAAGGCGATATCGGCTGCTAAATCGCATTGTGGCAAAACGGGACATTCTGTACCTACCCCTAATTCGTAAAAACAGTCAAAGCTTTCTGCATCACTAATGTAAATAAATCCAAAGAAGAAGAAAAATTCATCGGGATAGGGGCCAATTGTATAAGTGCCAGCAGGCACATTAAAAAACGGTTCCGTAAAAAAGTCCTCAATATTATAAGTAGAACTCCCCTCAACGGTCAGAATCACATTAAAATTATTGGCATCAATACATTCTGTTTCATAGGACACGTTTAAATCACAATTCTCATTACAAGGATTATTAAGATAAACACTTGCTGCACATTCTTCAAAAAGTATAGATTGCGCAGAATAAACAAAAATATATGGAAAATCAAAAGTATTATAAGGGCCAAGTTCATAAGTTCCAGCCCCAACATTTTCCATAATATTGTTATCAAAATTACTATCAATATTATAATTTCCCTCTCCTTCTATGGTTAGATAAATTAAATAAGTACCATCTCCTAAACATTCGGTTTCTGTAATGAGTCGCAAATCACATTCTTGTAAATCTGGACATTCTTCATTAAAATTAATGTTTAGATAACAATTGAAATCATTTCTTTCAATATATACATTTCCATAGTCAGAAAAATTACCATCAAAGGTATAGGTTCCTGCTGGCACATTTTCCAATACTTGATTAAATATAAAATAGTCATCTATATAAACATTAAACAAGCCTTCACCTGTAAAAGTAAGTATCAATTGATTAAGGGAATCAGCAGGATTGCAAATCACTTCTACGTCTGCATCCAAATTACACTCGGGATCACAAGCTCCCCCTGTATATTCACTATAGAAACACCCAACATTTTGATTATCATATATACCAATATCATAAAAGTCGCCAAATAAATTTTCTGATTCAAAAGTATAAGTACCTGCTGGCACATTTATCAACTCTTGAAAGTCAAAAAATCCAATAAAGATATCATAAGTGCTACTTCCTTCAATGGTTATTGTAATGAAGTACTCGCTACCATCTTCTCCACAATCTAAAGAAATTTGTACATCCAAATCACATTCTTCAACAGCTCGACAAGCATAATTTCCTGAAAGGGTCTGCTCACAGAAAGAGTTGGTTTCGTTGGTTACAGTTACCTCATAAGCTCCATTATTTAATGGTCCGACAGCAATCAAACCTGCGGTAACGCCTGTCAAAAGCTCGTTTTGTCCGTCCAAAATGGTATAACTACTTTCGCCCTCAATGGTCAACAACAACATAAAGCCTGTGCTATCGGGCAGACATTCGATTTCTGAGGTAACATTTAGTTCACAGTTAAAATCGCAATTATCTGTCCCCGAAACTACCGTATTACATTCAGGGTGAATTTCGTTGGTAATGGTAATTTCATAATCACCGCTAGGAATCGGTCCGACCGTAATACTGCCGTCTAATTGCACTGCTGTTAATGGTGGATTCACGCCATCATCAATGGTAAAAGGCTGTCCGCTTGCTTCTGTTCCCGAAAAATCAATGGTCACCTCAAATGCATTGAGGTCTAAACAACGGGTGCTGGTCACTGCCGAAATATCACAAACAAAGGTATCGCAATTTTGAGAGCCAGAAACGGTGCTCCTACAAGTGGTATCGCTTTCACTGATTACGGTAACGCTATAATCTCCATTGTCCAATAAGGGCGTTTCATAAGTTCCTGCTGTAATTCCATCCATCAGCTGATTTATGCCATCGTCTACAATGAATGTGCCTGTTCCGCTAATGTTTAGTACTACTAAATAACCTTTTTCGGTAATGCAATCGGGTGAAGCATCTACATTTAAATCACAAGTATTTGGGTTTAAACAATCTTGGAAACCGCTACTAGTAGCTGTACAAGTAGGTTCGGTTTCGCTGCTTACCGTAATTTGATAGTCTCCATTTGGCAAGAAGCTGTTTAATTGTAAAGTGCCTGCTTCAACGCCTGTTAGCGTGTTGGTGCCATCAGTTAAGGTATAAACACCTGTTCCGCCTATGGTTACGCTTAGATTAAAGGTACTGTCTGTTACGCAAATGGGTGTTGCTTCTACAGTTAAATCGCAGTTGACAATAGGGGTACAATCGTTATCGCCAGAAATAGTTTGAATACAACTGCCGTCTGCTTCGTTGGTAATGGTGATGTTGTATGCCCCGTTTGGAATCGGTTCAAGGGTAATTACACCTGATGTTTGATTGGTTAATGGTGGGTTGATGCCATCCGCAATGGTGTAGCTACCTGTGGCAGTGAATAATAAAATAACTTTATAGGTATCGTCATTAATACATTCGGTGGAGCTAACGATGGACGGATCGCAAACAACGGGTTCGTCACAGCTTTGATTGCCTGTTAAGGTAGTGCTGCAACTTGGGTCAATTTCGCTGCTAACGGTTAAGCTGTAGGCGGTGCCGCTAGGTGCTTCGGTAATAAAATTGCCTGCTTCAATGCCTGTAGAAATGGCACCGTCTCCTTCAACAATGCTAAAGGTTCCATCGCCTGTAATGTTGACAATTACGGCATAGCTTTCTTCATCTATACAGTTGGTAGTGGCAAAAGTTGGCAATTCACAGTTGAAGCATTGGCGGCTGCCTGAGATGGTTTGTTGGCAAGTTGCGTCTTGTTCGCTGGTGACGGTGATGTTGTAATCGCTATTATCGGCATAAGGACCAAAAAGGAAAGAGCCCGAACTTTGATTGACTAAAGATTCTACGCCATCACTGATGGTAAATGTGCCTACTAGGTTGACTTCTACACTAACATTATAAGAAAATGATTCGTCACATTCTGTTTCGGCGGCAATACTTAAATCACAATTAAAGCAATTTTGAATCCCGTCTAAAGTTGTGGAGCAAGTAGGGTCAATATCACTGGTAATGGTGATGCTGTAGTTGTTATCGGTAAATGTGCCTAATTCAATAAAACCTGCTGATTCTATACCAATAAAATCGCCATTGACTTCTATGGTGTAGTTGCCTGAACCTTGTAAATTGAGGGCTAAGGTATAGCCTTCGCTATCTACACAACTGGTAACCGCATTGGCATTTAAATCACATTCAAAACATTGTGCGGTGCCTGAAATATTGGTAAAACAGGTAGAATCTACTTCACTAACAATAAAAATATTGTAATTTTCATCAGAAAAAGTGCTTGTTGTAATTAAGCCTGCTGATTGATTGGTTAAGGTTTCGGCATCGCTAATAATGCTGTAAGTACCTTGTCCGCCTAGATTAAAGGAAACGGTATAATTTTCCAAATCTAAACATTCTGTAACTACATTTGCCGTAGTAATATCGCAAGTAAAACAGCTAACAGTATTGGCAACCGAAGTAATACAAGTATTGTCTACTTCACTGGTAATTAACAAATTATAACTTTCATTAAAAAATGGCCCGAGGGTTATGATGCCTGCACTTTGATTGTTTAAAATGGTATTGTCAAATTCTATGGCATAAGTACCTGAGCCCTGTAAATCTAGGAGTACATTGTAAATATCGCCATTGATACATTCTTCAGTAGTATTTACTACTAAATCACAATTAAAACAATCAGGGACATCACCTGAAAATAGAGAGAAGCAACCCGGTATTTGCAGGTTACCAATTTCTACTTGAAAGCCCGGTTCCTCTGCACTAAAAGGTACGGAGAAAGTACCTGCTGGAATATCTTCTGTTTGCACACCATTGATATAGGTATAAAATGGTCCGTTGCCGTCTACAGTTATTACAAGTTCATAATTGGTCTCATCCACACAAACTACATCATATTCAAAGTTAACCTCACAACTACAATTAGGAATATTTAATGGAAAAGTAAAAGTACAATTTGGGTCTATTTCGCTAATAAAAGTAATTTCTTCTACATAGCTATTGGATATAAAGTCCAAAAAGCCAAATTCACCGTCTACACCGGTAAATGTTTCTTCCCCATAAATAGCTGTAAAAGTACCATTTCCAAATATAGACATATCTATAAAGTAATTATCATCACTTTCACATTGAATATCAAAAATATCTACTTGCAATTCACATTCATAACAATCAGGTAAGCCTGTTAATACAGTTGTACAAGTAGAATCATTTTCGCTAATAACTGTAATTTCATAATCATTATTCACATAAGTACCTAAATCAATTTGCCCTGCGCTCTGCTCAAATAAATCGCCATTTGGCAGGTTGCCCGTAATGGTATAAGTACCTGAACCCTCTAAGTTTAGAATGGCATTATAGGATTCAAAATCAACACATTCTGTAACAACTTCTGCTGCTAAATCACATTCAAAACAGTTTTCACTCACCTCAATAGTTAACACACAATCATCAAGTTGCTCTTGTATAATGTCAAAACTGTAAGTGCCATTGTTTAAAGTAGATAAGGAAATAATGCCTGCACTCTGGCCAGTTAACTCAAAACCATCGCTACCAATGATAGTATAAGTACCTGATCCAGATAAATTAATAATTGCATCAAAACTGTCACTATCTAAACAGTTTGTTTCTACAAAAGCTTCCAAATCACACTTCAAACAACTCACCTCAAGTGGTAATTCTACCGAACACGTTTCCTCCTCCTCACTGGTGATAATGATGGTATAATTGCCATTGTTATAATCACCTAGTTCAATATTGCCTTCTGATTGATTAGTTAAAATTTCCCCTTGTCCATTATCAATGGTGTAAGTGCCTGTGCCTGTAAAAGAAATAGATGCTGTAGCGTTGGTATCTGCACATTCGCTATTAATTTCTGCCACTAAATCACAGTCAAAACAAACTTCACTCACTTCAATTGTCAACACACAATCATCAATTTGCTCTTGTATAATGTCAAAAGTATAACTACCATTAGCAAGGGTATCTAACGGAATAATGCCTGCACTCTGACCAGTTAATTCAAAACCATTGCTGCCGCTAATGGTATAAGTGCCTGAGCCGACCAAATTAATAAATGCACTAAAACTGTTATTATCCAAACAATTGGTTTCTGGAACAGCTATCAGATCACATTCAAAACAACCAACCTCAACTGTTAATTCTTCCGAACAAGTTTCGTCCTCCTCATTGGTGACAATGATGGTATAACTGCCATTACCATAACCATCTAGTTGAATCGTGCCTGCCGATTGATTGGTTAAAGTTTCCCCTAGTCCATTATCAATGGTATAAGTGCCTGTGCCTTCAACAAAAATAGTTATAGTACCATTATTAGTGCCTATACATTCAGTGTTGACTTCTGCGAATAAATCACATTCAAAGCAATTTTTTTCGCCTGTTATTGTGGTACTACAAGTTTCGTCTAGCTCGCTGGTGATCGTCACGCTGTAGCTACCATTTGGAATCGGGCCTAAATTAATTTGCCCTGCTGTTTGCCCTGTTAATGGTGTATTTACCCCGTCATCTATCGTAAAAGTGCCTGTACCTGTTAGGCTCATGGCTAAATTATACGAATTTTCATCAATGCAAATTTCATTGACAGCAGCATCTACATCACATTCAAAGCAATCGTTTTCGCCTGTTACTGTAGTACTACAGGTTTCGCCCAGCTCGCTGGTGATGGTCACGCTGTAGCTACCATTTGGAATCGGGCCTACTGTAATTTGCCCTGCTGTTTGCCCTGTTAATGGTGTATTAATTCCATCATCTATAGTAAAAGTGCCTGTACCGATTAGAGTGACTAAAACATTATAAGTATTTTCATCCACACATTCCTCTGTAGCGGAGGCTTCCAAATCACACTCAAAGCAATTTGGTGTGTCGCTAAGGGTCAAGGTACAAGTTGGGTCGCTTTCGCTGGTGATAATGATATTATAAGTATCGCCTGCGGCAAATGGCCCTACGGCAATAATGCCCTCATTACGTCCTTCCAATGGATCGGCGATACCTGTTTCTATGGTATAAGTATCTGAACCCACCAAATCAATCACAACTACATAGCTCGTTGCATCCACGCAATTTGCTGATTCTGTCGCATCTAAATCACATTCTAATTCGCAATTTTGAGTACCTGCAACAGTTGCGGTACAAGTGTTGTCACGCTCGCTGGTAATGGTGATGCTATAACTACCACTAGGAATTGGAGACAGTGTAATTTGTCCTGCGCTTTGCCCTGTTAATGGGGTGTTCACGCCATCATCAACCGTATAGGTATCTGTTCCTTGTATTTCAATAACTACCTCATAATTTACGCTATTCTCAATACAATTAGTGCTGACTTCGGAAGCCGTTAAATCGCAAATAATTTCACAATCCTGACTGCCCGTAACGGTTGCCGTACAAGTCGCATCGGTTTCGCTGGTAATCGTAATACTGTAATCACCGCTAGGAATTGGGGAAAGGGTAATTTGCCCTGCACTTTGCCCTGTTAATGGCGGATTCATTCCATCGTCAACCGTATAGGTGTTCGTTCCTTGTATTTCAATCACCACCTCATAATCAGTGCTATTTTCTATACAATTAGTGCTGACTTCGGAAGCCGTTAAATCGCAAATAATGTCACAATCTTGACTGCCTGAAATAGTGGTCGTACAAGTTGTATCCGTTTCGCTGGTAATCGTAATGCTATAGTTACCGTTAGGAATAGGCGATAAAGTAATTTGCCCTGCACTTTGCCCTGTTAATGGCGGATTCACTCCATCGTCAACTATATAAGTGTCTGTTCCTTCTATTTCGATAACGACCTCATAATCAGTGCTGTTTTCAATACAATTGGTGCTGACTTCGGAAGCCGTTAAATCGCAGCTAAAACAGTTTTCTTCTACTGTAATTGTTTGAGCACAAGTAGAGTCTATTTGACTAAAAATTAATATTTCATAAGTACCATTTGGCACATTTTCAATAACAATATTACCTGCTTCTTGATTGATCAATGCAGAGGTGCCATTGGTAAGTGTATAGAGTCCAACCCCTTCTAAAAGAATTTCAAGGGTAAAGGCATCATTACTAGTACAAGTAGTTCTTGGCGTTGCCGATATAATACACTCAAAACAGTCTTGTGTGCCTGTTAAAGTTTCAGTACAAGTATCATCGGTTTCGCTGCTTATATTTAGTTCATAATCGCCATTTGGAATGGGTCCGAGTGTAACAGTGCCTGCACTTTGCCCTGTTAATGGTGTATTGATGCCATCGTCAAGGGTGTAAGTACCTGCTCCAGAAAAAGTAACTATCAGATTATAACTACTACTATCTGTCAAACATTCGGTTTCCACATTTGCCGATAAAGTACATTCAAAACACTGCTCCTCAACGGTGACAGTTTGCATACATTCAGCATTATTTTCATCTTCTACTAAAATAGTATAGCTGCCACTGGCAAAATTGCCCAAATTGACCGTTCCAACGGTTTGCCCTGTTAAGGTATCATTTGCATGGTAAATGGTGTAGCTGCTACTGCCTGTTAAAGACAATAGTACGCTAAATTCTTCGGTGTTGACACATTCTGTTGTAGCACTGGCCGCAAGATCACAACCTTCACAAGTCTTTGTTCCATTAATCAAAACAAAACAAGTGCTGTCTGCTTGATCGACCACATAAAAAGAATAATCACCTTCGGAAAAATTACCAACTGCTACCTCTCCTGCTGTTTGATTCTGTAATAAGAAACTGCTACTATCAGTGACCGTATATTCGCCACTACCTGTAATATTTACAGAAAGGGTAAAGGTGCTGTCATTGATGCAGGTTGTGGTCTCTGTAGCTTCTAAATTGCAAGTAAAACAATTTTCACTGACCGTTACATTTCTAAAACAAGTGCTATCTGCCTCATCCATCACCACAATATTGTAATTGCCATTGGCATAATTATCTGGTAAATTAATCGTACCTGCATTTTGTCCCGTTAACGGCGTATTCACCCCATCATTGATACTGTAACTGCCTGTTCCTGCAATGGTAATGGCAACGCTAAAGCTGTCAATGTTGACGCAAGTAGGGGTTGCTGTTGCGGTGAGTTGACAGGTCGAAACCACACAAGTAACAGGAATCGTATCTGTACAATTATTGGCATCGGAAAGGACTAAAATATAATCATCTGGTTCGAGCGTGGGGAATTGGCCAGTGATGTTATTGGCAAGTACTTGTGTGGTATCTGCTGACCACATTTGATAGGTAAAAGGTGCTACACCACCTGTCACTACAAAGCCTGCCGTACAATCGTAAGGGGTTTGAATTCCGATTGGTGTTTCATTGGCAGATACAGAAATTACATCACTACAACCCGTTGCATCCTGCACCGCTATATTGTAAGTTCCCAATGGAATGTTTAAATCTACCAAATCAAAAACGCCGTCTATTCTAATGGTAAGCGTATCAGTAGTTACTGGATTGATGAGGTAATAAACATAAGTTGGCGTGCCTCCGCTTGCGCTTACACTTATTGTTCCATAGGCGCAGTCGGGAGTTGTGTCGGTAAGAGTGATATTGCTTTCTAAATTAACAGGTAATGGCGTTGCTTCACAGTCTTGGCCATCCAAAGCATAGACCACATAATCGGCTACGGCAACATTATTAAAAGAGCCTTGAATATCTGTTCCAGAACCATTGGCTACATCACTGGCAACAAAGCCCGTTCCGCCTGTAGGATCAGCAGGATCAAAAATGCCTGTTGCAGTGTATAGGTAAAAAGACCAATCCGCTTGCCCTCCTGTACCTTGCACCACAATGCCATCTCCACCACATTCGCCACTCACCAAAACAACTTCTGGAATGGTTGGTACTGTAATTTCTGCATTGGCTCGACAGCCTTTATCATCTTCTACAATCACAAAAAACTCTCCTGCTGGAACATTGGTAAAGGTATCTAATTGGTTCAGTATCTGACCATTTACAACATCTAAACCATTTACCGAAATATAAAAATCATAAGGCGGTTTACCACCATCAACACCAGTGACATATACCTCATCACCACAATCGTTGACTTGTGCGGTGACGCTAATAGGTTGGTAGATTTCCACGATTTCGGAAGTTGCCTGACAGCCTTCTTCATCCAGACCATAAACGATAAATGTGCCTTCGATGGTCGTATTTTGGAAACTAGCCGTTTCATCAGAACCGCCTGTTCCGAGTTCTACATCAATCGCTCCATTGCTAGGATTGGCAGGATCAAAAGTTACGGTATCACTGAACAGGTAAAAATCCCAATCGGGTTGTCCGCCATCTGCACTGACATTGATCACATTTGGATTATTGCAATTAAACGGCAATACATTGATACTGCTACTACCACTAATTTCTACAGGAACCGATACATTACAACCTTTTCCATCTCTAACTACGACAAAATAGTTGCCCTCTGCGATATTACTAAGCGTACCCGGCTCACTTAAAGAGGATGGGCTTGTGGAAACATTCGGGATGCCATTGTTACTTAAGGATAAATAAATAGAATAGGGTTCAGTTCCGCCACTGACTACGGTTACTTCTACCTCGCCCGTTGTCACACAGCTACTAGTCGCATTAATTTCTAAATTTAACGGCTCGTATACCTCTACTGCCAAGGTTTCGCCCACCTGACAAGCACTTGCATCTACCACATACACATCATAAGTACCTGCTGGCACATTGTTTATATTAAAATTAGTACTTGCTTCATCTATAAATGCCAAAGCATTGCCATCGGTGTCTGTAACTGCGCCTGCTGTAGCAAGGGTAACATCATAATTCGGAGGGGCACCTTGTAAGGGCGTTCCTGTGGGGTAAATGTAATAATCGTAAGGAGCTACTCCCCCTGTTATATTGATGGTCATTTCATTATTGGCATCACAGTCTGGATCATCGGCTGTTACTGTCATTGGGTTGGCTGTTTGACTGATAGGACCTTGATTAAATACACATAGTTCGCCATTATTGCGAACTCGCCCATCAGTAACAACAATGTAGTAAGTTTCTCCATCTACTAAATCGGTAAAAGTATAAGGCAAGGTAGTTGGCGGAATGGTAACCGTCAATGGGTCGCCATTGGTGTCTAAAGCAGGGGTTAGTGAGCCAGAAGTTGTGCTTAAAACCACTGTATAACTACTGCCCGGAAAATCGTTCGGGTCTTGCCCCCCTGAAATACTGGTAATTTCTAGTTCTGTCGCCTCATTACACTCACCACCAATATACTGCACATTCCAATCATCATAAATTGTGACAGTTACCGTTTCCGTACAAGCAGGATCAGCATCGGGATTGCCATCAGTAACCTCAACTGTATATTCACCGGGGGTATAATTTCCCGTATTAAAATTCCCTGTAGTGTTGGATTCAACAGTTTGTCCACTTCCATCTATCAACGAATAGGTATAATCGGCACCAGTAATAAAAGAAGCCGCTGCATAACCTCCGCTCGCGCTTACTGTAGCTCGTTGATTGACACAAGGGGGGGTATTATCGCTTAAAGTCAATAAATCATATACATTTACTAAAGGAATTTCCAACAATAAACAATCTTCCTCATCCTGAGCATAAATCGTATATTGCCCTGCTGAAACATTGGTAAATTCGTGCGTTGCAATATTATCCTGCACTTGTATGGCAGGACCAGAACCGTTAAATGGCACTCCATTATTATACAAATAATACGTCCATAAATTGCCATCTGATACTTGTACTTCAATAGAGTTGGCAGCACATGGATCAGTGATATTGGTAAATTCAAAAGCACCTGAACTTGTTAAATTGACATTGATCGCTCGTTGGCAACCCCGTTCATCTTGCACGACTAAAAAGTAATTGCCGGGTGTAATATCTGTAAATTCTGGGTTATCTGGATCATTGTTAATTTGCGTTTCGTCAATGGCAGGCACAGTTGCAGGCGTGCCGCTAAGGGTTGGAACATCGCCCGGAGGAGTTGCGCCGTTATTTGGCGAAACTGTAGACAAATAAATGGTGTAACCTGATGCCGAAAAACCACCGCCGACCGTATTATTTGGGTCTGCCCCACCTGTTACAGATTGTACACTAATTTGATTTTGATTACAAGGATTTAAATTTAAATCAATATCAATATTATCATACACCTCAATGATAATTGGCAAAGGAGGACAAGCATCGCCCGGTAAAGAGGCGGTAATTTCGTGCGTACCTGCCGTTAGTGGAATTGTTGGGCTAAAAGTACCATCAGAATCGAAACTGCCCAAATTGCCGTCAATATCTGACACAATATTGTAGAGGGCTAAATTATCGGGTTTTGCACCATTAATTAAAATCGTGAAGGTGTTATAATCATTGCAAATATTATTGTCAAAAACTTGCTCAATAGTAATTTCATTAACCACCGTCACCTCAAAAGTAGCCGAACATTGCCCATCTGTAACAGTAATAGTATAAGTACCAACATCCACATTGTCCAAAAAGCCCGTAGCACTTGTACTTGAACCACCAGCATCTGATAAATCGTAGGTATAAGTTGCATTATCATCATAAGCAGGCAAGCCGCCTGTCGCGCTTACATCAATCGAATTAAACGTACAATCCGCATTATTATCCGTAATTTCTATTGGCGATAACATCACTAGTTCGGTTGTTCCAGAAAAAGCCTCACAGCCAACTGGCGCATCTGTATCAAAATTTTCCCAGATCGTCCCCACAAATTCAATCGCTTGATTATAGGGATAAGTGCCATCATTGGTAATGGTGGCAGAAGTGCCTGTTCCAACATAATTATCCCCACCATCGGAATAAGGATTATTGTTATCCCAGTGGATTTCGTAAGAGCCATTTGCATAAGGAATGACTACATTGCCAGCCGTTTCCACCTCAATCACGCTACTTTGTTCGGGGCATAAAATCGTTAATTCACCATCGGCAACCGTCAAATTATCCGCATTTGGGCAGTCAACAGTAAAGGTAATTTCTTCGACAACGACCGCATCCGCATCACAAGAAGGATAGGCCTCCCAACGCAGGATATTTTCCCCACAAATTACTTTTAATTGTGTTTCATCAGCCAGACACGTAGGATCACTAGGGCAGCTAATTAATGTTGCCATTTGATTAAAGGTTGTTGCTTCGTCTGTACATTCACTATCACCTGTAAAAACGGCAGTGCCATTGAGAAAAATATTGTAAGATGAAATACTTTCCGCGCAAGCATTGTTTGGTGTAACCGTAAAATCCGTTGACCACTCATAACCACAGGCAACTGTTTCCCCATCCAAAATATTGGTATTGACCGATAAACTTGGGGCATCAGGTGTACCGGGTACGGTGAAACTATAGGTTTGCAAACGCGAAGGATTCAACCAACCCGAACCATTTTGCCCACAATCAATTTCCATGCCTTCCAAGTTTCCGAGGGAAGGATTACTGGTACAACAGCGATAAGGCCCAGGGCCTTGAGTAGAGTTTTCCGCCACCCCTTTATCCAAGTCAGGGTTAAAAGCATAGGTGCTGAGGGTGTAAGTAACTCCGGGGCAAAGGATGTCTTTAGGAAGGCTGAGAAGGTTGTCACAACCGCCTGGGTCATTACAGTCAGTGCCTTGACTGATGGTATTTAGCGTACAGTTTGTTCCCCAAAAGCCATGCGGAATCGTGCCTGATGCGACTTCTGTTGTCAAGGGGCAATTATCGCAGCTTGTACTGGCCGTTACAAACCAGCGGATTTCTAGGTTTTCAATACCTGCGTTATTAATGTCGCAATCGAAGGTAAAAAAGTTACAATCAGGAGCAACTGTTGGGTCAAGATGGATGGTAAATTCATAGTCGGTGCCTGTATCTGTAGGTGGTGCATCCACGATAGCGAAGGGTGGATTTTCAGCTTGTACAGAGGCAGGCAACAAACCACCAATTAAGATAAAAATTGCTAACATCCATAATGTTAACCTATAGGCCTTGTTTTCGTACTGTTGTTTCATATTGCGGTTGTGTAAAGTTTTTTCTCAATGGGATGAATGAATTGATTTAGCTTTTTGGCTTTTTAGACTTTTAGACTTTTAGCTTTTTAGACTTTTGGCTTTTTGGCTTTTAGATTTTAGTTATTAGAGATCACGA
>JAHDHV010000146.1 GCA_020631155.1 Bacteroidota bacterium
TTTTTTAACTGATGAAAAACACCATAAGCCTCAAAACGGTTCTCGAAATTACCTACACGCAGTCGAAAAAGGGGAGAATCATAGGTTTCGTAAGTTGCTAGATCGGGGTACATGCGTTTGATGGCTGCTTTATGGTCACGAATGAGGGCACCGTTTTGGTCTTGGGAAATTTGAATACGATAGCCCCTGAATTTCAACTGTTTTTGTTGATTGGCAATAATGTGTCGCCCTATCAAATCATCAATACCATTAGTTACCACAATATTTAAATCACCCTCATAATCATAAGCTTCTGGTGAATACGGCTGTGCTTGACTGAGGTTGACATTAATTTGTAATAAGAAAATAGGAATACAGCATATAAGCAATGTTCTTTTCATATGGATTGGTTTCTTTAGATGTAAGATATAAGACTTGAGATTTAAGACAATTTGTTTGATGTTGAAATTTTCTCACAAATCCATCTCAAAGTTAGCATTTTTTAGACCAAAAAAATAATAGAACCGTTGCGAAACTGGAAATCGTGATGCAAAAGTGAAAATGAGCTGTATTTTAAAGCCAAACAGCTATTCTCCAAACAACTACGCCTCTTCTTTACCCAATGTTCTATGCAAAACAACTTGTAAAGGCACTAATTCGGTTTCTATAAAGCGGAAAGTGCCAAAATCTGCCAAAATTTGACTGCCGTAAGTATACAATACCCATTTCCAGTAGATGCTCAAACCCTTTTGGTCGCGCCCTGTTACTTCACTCCCCCTGTCAATAAAATCATTCATCAAACTTTTCATCACAACCGTATCTTTAGGGGCTTCTTCTTCCACACTTCTGCCTAATAAACTACGAAAGAAAGATAATAAATAGAAATGTGTTAAAGTGGGAATGTCATTCTTTTCTTTAGATAATTCCTGCATGTTTTTTGCCTTCTTTTTCAAAGCCTTAAACTCTGGAAAATTAGGGTATTCCGCTTCTTTATAGGAGTTTTCTTTTCCTGCCAGTAAACAACTTGGATTTAAAATGCCAAAGCCACCTGCGGTTATGGGCAAATAATAGAGGGCATCAGGGCATTTTTGCAGCAACTGATGGATGCTTTCTTTATCTGCGCCAATAATTTTGCTGATGGTTTTATCCATTTCAGATTGTTTCCCAAATATAGTTTCGTGAATGTAGAACAGGGCTTTTGTAACATTCTCAAAATGCCTTTCATCCAAAGGAATATGTATGCCGATGGTTCGCATGAAAAAGCGAATATGTTGGTTATAGGTGGCAGTAAATTCAAAAATATTGCTTTGTGTATTGAGGTATTGTTTTAGATTTTCGGCATACTGTTGCACCATTTTTTTATCCATTTCCCAACTGCCATCTTTATTGAGTTGCAAAAAACTCCACTTAGGCAAATGCTTCAATCCCAAATTATTACGTATTTTTTTCGGGCGTTTTCCGATGGCTACAATGCCCGATTTTTCTTTATTGGGAACAATTCCTGTCATTTGACTAAAATCATGGACAATGGCAAGGGCTTTTTCAAACAAATGTGGACTGTCTGTAATAATGAAGGCATCGTCCATAAAGCGGTAGAACTGCACCCCTAAGTCATACAATTTTGCATCCAAAACCATCAAAAAAGCATCCGCCAAAACGCTCGACAACATAAAACTGAGACTCAAACCACTTTGACAAATATAGCTGCCTTTTTCCTCTTTATAAGGAATGGCTAAGTAGCGTTCCACAAAGCGAATCCATTTAGAAGGGATGCCTATTTCCTCTAAAAAAGTAATTACCAACTGATGTGGAATGGTATAGAAAAATTGTTTGAAGTCAATACCAGTAACGTATATATTTTTGCTGGCTAAAATGTTTTCTTTTTGCAATTGTTTGACAAACTCAATTTCGGAGTTCACACTTTTAAACAACAGTTGAAAAGCATCCACACCCACACCATAAGAGCCTCCATATTCTTGCTTTAATTTATATTTATCCGCCTGATCTGGCACAAAAGGAAACAACAATTCCTTGCGCCTCGACAATCGCTCATTATCCAAGCGTTTGCCGTCCGCATACACCTTGTTAACTAAGTTTTTCTTTAATTCTACCCCCAATCGGATGCCCACAATTTCGACCAATAGTGTATTGATAAGGTCGGCATCGTGATAGTATCGCCATTTGTTTTTTGTCCATTCGGCGCGCGGTTTATAGCCCTCTTTTGCCCATGCCCAATTTTCGATATTATTCAGCAAAATCGTCATCGTACTGGCAAGTTCGGTAATCATCAAATGCGATAGGTTTTTACCCTCCTTTTTTACCGCCTCATATTGATAGAGCGACTGCTGAAAAGCGTTTAAATGTCCTGTAACCTCTTGATTACTAGGCGGTTTACTCAATACATCATCTAGCTCTTTTAGTCCCTCTTTGATTTCGTCTAGCTTTTTGATGTCGTGAATCCACTCCTTAAAAGCGGATACATTTACGTTTGGTGATTTTGTCCAAAGAGTTTTTAATTCTTGTTGAAAATTGGATGGTGCAATATTGCTAGGAGAGGGGCTGTCAAAAGTGCAGCTTTGGGTAATTTCGCCAAATAAAAGAGAAGTTTCCAAGCGTTTTTTCCCGAAAAAAACTTCTTGTTTTAGGATGTCAATTTGATGTTGTAGAAATTTTTTGGAAGAAAGCCCATGTAAGGCATCCATTAAAATACCCTGATAATTTTTGATATTGGGATGTATTTTTCGCTGGGCAAATTCGAGTTGATGGAGCGTATTATAGAGCAGTTCCAGTTGTTTGTACAAGTCTGTTTCCTGTGCGACTTCCTGTTCCAACTGCTCATATTTTTGCAGTAAAGTTTGATGTTGTTTTTTGAGTTCCGTTAGTTTAATAGTGGTAATTTGTGATAGGCTCATAGGCTTTAAGATATAAGATATAAGATATAAGATATAAGATATAAGATATAAGATATAAGATTTTGAAAGTGGAATAACTGATTTATTATCAGGTGTTTATAATAAATTAGTTCTGTATTGATGTGGCATACTACTCAATACAAAAGGTACAACATTTTTTGTGTAAAAAACGTTTCAATAAAACAATTCAATATTATTTGAAATGCAAAGTTTGTGAAAAATAAAAAAGGCTGTCATTATTTCAGACAGCCCTGAAGTATCCTACTTCAAATCACTACACTCAACTCGACCTATAGACGCACTTAACAAAGTGGGTCACCGCTTTTTTTAAAAAAAATGGAAAATGTTTTTTTTAGAGGAAAGGGGGATTAGGAATATGGGCGTTTTTTTGTTTTTATGCAAAATATGGTCGTTAAATTTTATATGATTGAAAAGTAGTTTTTTTGAGGAATTTATTTGGATATGTTATGTTTGTTGGGTATTTTTGTGATATAGAGAAACATATGCTTTGCAGGAATGTATTGTAGGCAAAGTTTAATAGAATGTATGTTTTTTGTATTATTAATGATGATTTAATTAACTAATTAACACTACTATATTACTTATGAAAGAACGTCTAGCAATTCAAATGCAAAAAAAAGCTAAAATAGTAGAGAAGGAACCGTTAACTATTTATGAGCTTAATACCAGTCTAATTATTAGTGATAAGAAAAATAATCTTGCAAAGTTTCACATAGGACTTCCTAATTCCTTAGACCCTACAGAAAAAGTATTGATGTTAGTAGGAGCAACAGGAGCTGGTAAAACAACATTGATTAATGGAATAATTAATTATATCTTGGGTGTGGAGTTTGAGGATGATTTTCGTTTTAAACTGATTTCAGAAACTACTGAAAAAACACAGGCGCATAGCCAAACAGATGCAATTACAGCTTATACCATTAATCAGATGGAAGGAAGCCGTTTACCATATACTCTAACAATAATAGATACTCCAGGGTTCGGAGACACAAGAGGGTTGGAAAGGGACAAAGAACTAAATAAACAAATAGAAGCATTTTTTTCACTAAAAGATGGGATAAGTCATTTAGATGGCATTGGATTTGTAACACAAGCCTCCCTTCCACGTTTAACGCCAACTCAAAAATACATATTTGATGCAATTCTGTCTATTTTTGGGAAGGATATAGAAGAAAATATTTTTATGATGATAACTTTTGCAGATGGAGCTGAACCACCAGTCGTTGCTTCTTTAGAAGAAGCAGAAATACCTTATAATACATTTTTTGAGTTTAATAATTCTGCTTTATTTGTTAAACAAAAATCAGGAAAACGGAGAAGTAGTTTTGTTAAGATGTTTTGGGATATGGGATTGGAGTCTTTTGATAACTTTTTTACAGACTTTGAGAAAGTAGAAAGTAGAAGTTTGCAGTTAACAAAAGATGTTTTAAAGGAAAGGCAAAAATTAGAAGCCAATATACTTGGATTACAGCCTCGAATAAATGAAGGTTTAGCAAAGTTAGATGAGTTAAGACAAGAAGAAATGATATTAAATAAATTCAAGGCTGAAATTGAAAGCAATAAAGACTTTAACTATACTGTCAAACGTACAGTAGGTGTAAAAGTTAATACACCAACAGGTGTTTATACAACTACTTGTCTGAAGTGTAATCATAGCTGCCATTATACATGTGCAATTCCTAATGATAAAGATAAAGCTGGATGTGCTGCTATGGATAATAATGGTTACTGCACAGTATGTGCCAATAAGTGCCATTGGACATCTCATTCAAATACTCCATTTAGATATGTAAATAAGACTATCATTGAAAATAAAACTTCACAAGAGTTGAAACAAAAATATGACAAAGCTATTAAAGGAAAAACAAGGGTGCAAAGTATGATTAAAGGCATTGAAAACACATTAGCTGAAACAGCAGAAGATGTTTTTCAAATGATACAACAAGTACATAAAAGCCTTCATCGGTTAGAAGAAATTGCCTTAAAACCTAATCCTTTGACAGAGGTGGAGTACATAGAAATTATGATTAATAGTGAAAGACAGGAAAAAAAGGAAGGATGGAAGCAAAGAGTAGATTATTTGGAAGAAGCTAAAAAAATGGCGGAAACATTAAGTAATATAACGACTAATAAATACGATGACATTAATCGCATTTTATCAAAAAAAGCCAACGTTTTAGATAATTTTAAAGAATGGGCGAAAAGGAAAATGAGATTTTGGAATTAGTTTTTTAAACCACAAAACGAAAATTATGGGATTTTGGTCATCACTTTGGAAAGGTACAAAAGCAGTTGTTGCTGCACCATTTCGTGTAGTAGGTTGGTTAAAAGGACAACTTGTTGATGAAGTTACTAAACCAACCATAAAAAGGATAGATAAAACGGCTAAGTCAGTTGTAGATTACTCTACCAGTAAACTTAACAGTTTACTGACAGAACAACAGAACAAACTTTCAGCTAATTTATCAAAACAACAGAAAGAGTTCTTCAATAATGTTCAAAAAGAAAGGGTTGCTTTTTTCACTAATGTTGGTGCTGTTACCAATCAAGTAGATAATATTCTACAAAGTAGATTAGAACAAACTAATCAAATTTTAAAAGATAGATTAGAGCAAGGGGATAATATTTTACAAAACAGGTTAAATCAAGTTGATAATATTATTGCTAATAATCTTGAATATTTTTATCAAAATTTAGATATTCAAAGACAGCTTGTTTTTGAAGATGCAGATAAACTACAAACAAGAGTTTTTGGGAATATTAATACCACAATAGAAAATATTGATGTTAAATTAGATAAGCAAAGACAAAAATTAGAAGATTTCTCGGAAAATTTTTTAGCTCAATTAGGAGATGTTTTATCAAAAATACCTTTTTCAGATAAAACACCCAAAGTTTGGAGGTTAATAGTTACACCTTCCAGTTACAATTTAAACATTCTTTGTTTAGGTGTAAATTTAGAGAGTAAAGACAACTACTTATTATTAGAGGATAGGTTACAATTTTATCCTACATCTCAAAGCAACCATTTTATCAATTTTGCTATTCCATTAACTCAGATTCCAGCATTATTAAAAAAAGAAGATAATTTTTTACAGTCAATATTAGAAGTACCTTATGAGATAAAACTGTATAAGAGTTCATTAATAAGACTTCCCAATAAGGCAAGACATAAATTTCAACTAACTTTTTTTCCTTTAATTCTAGGTTATGCCAGATTATCTGTAAAAATGCAAAATCAGATAATTTTAGAAAAGAACATACTACTTACTTGGTATAATACACAAAACTTACATATTGATAACTTGTCTAAAGATGCTCAAATTGTTATTGATGTTATCTTTTTTGATGGGACAGAACATACAATTTCTTTAAACAAAAAAGAATATTTGGAATGGGTTTCTATTCATGCACATGAAGGAAACTACATTTCAATTACTCCTAACAGCAATAAGATTCTAAATAACATTCTGTTAAAAGGAAAATATGGGCTTAAAAAAACATTGCCTCAAGACTCTGATTATACTACCCTTTCCTTTCCAGAGTTACCTTATACTATTAGCCAAAATGATGATATTATTTTAAGGAAATTAAAATTATCTCTAAAAAAGAAAGATAAAAAAGGTGAACGTGCAGAGTATGTACTTGGTTCTTTTGATAATGAGATAATAACTAAGAATACTATTATGCTAATAGGAGAAGCAGGAACTGGAAAGACAACCTTACTGAATGGTATAATAAATTATATTTCAGGTGTAAAATGGGAAGATGAATATAGATATATCTTAGAAACCCCAGAAGATACATTGATTTCAATTTATATTATACCACCAATGCAAGATTCCTTAATAAAGTATCCTGTAAAAATTATAGATACAGCAGGGCTTGGACAGGGTTTATATAAAGACAAGCAAATAGTTGATGCAATAAAAAATGACATAAACGATAATGGTAATAATATAAACACTATAGGTTTAGTTCTTAGGGCTTCTTCAGCAAGATTAAGCGTTGCAGACAAGCTTAGTTTTAAGACAATAACAGATGTTTTTGGTAGGAGAAAGTTGAGAGATTTGATAATTATGACAACATTTGCAGATATTGAAGAACCTGCTGTATTACATTCAATAAAAGAGGCGGAAGTGCCTCATAAAATGATTTTGAAATTCAATAATTCAGCACTATTCAAAAAAGGAGGGAAACGCAGTAAATTTCTTGAAATGTATTGGAAGTTGAACAATAGTTCATTTGAAGAATTGTTTAAGAATTTGAAGGGAAAGTGAACTGCAAATAGTACAGATTAAAGTGTGTCTATATAACTAACTTACAATAGTGCCATGTGGCATATGATAAAGCCATTATACCTCTGAAACAACCACAAACATCCAAAAAACCTTTCATGAAGCATAATCGTTGAAAGTAAAAACCATTCAGGAAATTGCATAAAATCACGATTCTACAATTGTAAAGAAATGAAATTGATTGAAAAAAAACAACCCAAATATGTTTTTAAGTGGAAGGAACAAATACCTGAAAAAAAGTAATTTTGGTAGGATAAATGGTTGGTATGTGGAGCTTGGAAAGGAAAGAATTGCAGAGCTAGTTAATCCTGAGTTGAGAGACCAATTTTGGTATGCTTATGATTTGCTTATTTATCAAAATGCAAAAAATAAAGATTTAAGATGTCAAATATTTTGGGATAATGAAAATATAAGGTTCTTGAGTAAATAAGTACCTAGACAAAATTAACGTTACAATAGTAAAAGACTAAACTCCTCATTTCTAATACTTTAGCACAAAATTGTGCACAATTAAATAGTGCTTGGCACTTATCTAAATGAATATGCAAATGATGCAATTATTATAATAGACCCATACTTTCCAGAAAAAATCATAGCAAGAGGCTTAGATATAGTAGAATAGGAGTGCAGTGATAATCAGAAATAATGCGATTATGAAAACAAAAAAAAAGAAAATTGATAAGTCTGTCTTAAAACTATACGGCTCGCTAAAATCCGAAGAAACGGCAGAGGAGTTGATAGACAAAATTAGATCATCAAGATTGTTTACTAGAGAAAGAGAGGGATTGGACAAAAAAATTGACATAATCAACCAAAAATAATAACTTTGAGTAAAAATGAATAATGGCAAAAGACCTAAAGAAACCATCGAACAATGGATAAAGTAAAAAAATATCAAAATATCATCATTAATTTTTTGCAAGAGCAGGCAAAACCCACTAAAGGAATCAACCCTAGTATTCGCAGAGAGGTTATCATTGACCGAGAGAGTAACAACTTTCAATTGCTTCATATTGGTTGGCAAGAGAGTTACTATCAGTTTTTTATAGCTTTCCATTTTTCCATAATCAATCAAAAAATTTGGCTTCAATGGAACAGAACTGAGCATGAAGTTGTGGACTACCTCATGGAACAAGGTGTACCTAAACACGATATTGTACTTGGTTTGAAACCGCCCTATGTTCGGAAAGATACGGGCTTTGCTGTGGCATAATTGGCTAAAACTTTTGGGATGAAAAAAATATAAGTACCTATATTAAAGTATTGACTCTTAATACTTTAGAATAAAAATGGAGCACCATTAATTAGTGCTGGCACTTAACTGGAGTATGAGGCATCATGGAATGTTGATTCGGAGAAGCAAAGAATGGAAAAAACTTATTGTTGCATAAACTCGACCGCGCGTGATTTTTCCAAAATAGGGAGGTTATATCTGAAAAAGGGAAACTGGAACGGAAAACAAATTGTGTCGGAGAAATGGGTGAGTGAATCCACGAAAGTAGATACATTAGATGGAAGTGCAAAAGATTATCAATATCATTGGCGAGTACCGAACGAAAAAGGAGACTTTGCGGCAGTAGGGTATAAAGGACAGTACATTTTTGTAAGTCCAGCTAAAGAACTGATTATATTAAGATTAGGCAAGAGAGAAAAAAATATAGATTGGATAAAATTGTTTGAGCAAATCAAGGAAAGGATAGAGTAGTTAATATCTTTTTATCATTTATTTCAGTAAAATTATTTTGGTAGAATTATTGTAGCTATTATTTGGTAGTAGAGCTTTTGTTAAGTTACATTTTCAGAGCTCATTAGCGTCTTATACCCTATAATAATATGGAATGACTATACAAAATAAATACATATTAGTGGTAATGCTGACAGTCTTTATTCTCGTATTCAATCAAATGGTTATACAGTATTACCTTTATAAGAAAAAGAATGATGCCCAAATAATTAATATTGCTGGTAAACAAAGAATGTTGAGTCAGCAAATAAATTTAGAAATTAATAGATTTGCATACAGTGAGAGCCATCAAAAAGATGAGCAGAAGAAAAAAGTTGAACAACTATTTAGTGAATGGCAAAGCAATCATTATGCCCTTTTGAATGGGACAGGGGAAAAAAATCTAAGAACAATAGATAGTGAGGAGGCTATTGCAAAGCTAAATTTGATGTCAAAAAATATAGATTTTATTGGACATTTATTAGCTTCAAATACGCTACAGACTGCTGTATTGGAGGAGATTTATAGCAATCAAAAATCCTTTCTTCGAGAAATGGACAAAACGGTTTCCATAATAGAGCAAAGAGCTCGGAATAAATTAAATTTTATTATTGGAATGGAGATTTTTTTCTTATTGCTATCCATAACAATCATTTTTTCCGAAGTCAAATTTATTTTCCTTCCTTTTACTCAACGATTACACACTCAAAATATAGAATTAAAATTGCAAAATAAACGGCTAATAAAGTATCAAGAATCTAATAACTATTTATCCAAGTTTTCGCACATTATTTCTCATGATTTAAAAGCCCCAATGAGGGTAATTGTATCTTTTGCTCAATTATTGAAAAGGTCTTTTGTAAAAGAAGAACCCAAAGAAACGCAAGAGGAGTATTTAGATTTTATTATGACATCTGTGAAAGAAATGTCTGTATTAATTGATGATTTATCGCAGTTTGTGAGTTTAGAAGGAAGCAAATTGAAATTGGAAAAATTTAAGCTGAACGACTTATTAGAACACATCAGACTGCAATTGCGAAATAAGATAAAGGAAAAAAATGCAATAACGACCTTCAAAAATATTCCATCTGATTTTGTAGCGGATAAAACAAAATCAAAGTTGATTTTTCAAAATCTCATATCCAATTCCATCAAATATAGTAAAGAAAATACGCCACCTGAAATCATAGTAGAGTGCACTGAAAAGGAAAATGATTGGGAATTTAGAGTTATAGATAATGGCATAGGGATAGATGCAAAACACCATCAAGATATTTTTGAAATTTTTGTAAAACTCAGTCATCAGAGAAAAATTGATAGCTCTGGCGTGGGTTTGGCATTGGTTAAAAAAGCCATTGAAAAGCATCAAGGAGATATTGAGATTGAATCTAAGCTTGGAGAAGGGACTACTTTCAAATTCTCATTTCCAAAGTTTAACTTGCCATAAAAAACAGAATGAATAGAATAGGGAGCAAAGGAGAACATACATTGTCAGTAACTTAAAACTCAATAATCAAAAAGTTAAATCCATTAGAAAACTTAAAAACAATTGATTATTGCCAGTTGATGAGCTTTAGTTTTTGACTGCTAACAGCTAAATAGGAGAAAAAAAACTGTAAATTGTGGTGTTTTTTAAAAGCAACTAATAAAATATCATATACATAATTGTGTTAAATGACCATACTATTAACAGGAGCAACTGGATATATTGGAAAAAGATTATTACCCATTTTAATTGAAAATGGCCATCGAGTCATTTGTTGTGTAAGAGACCCTAATCGTTTTAATCCAGTAGCATCTATCAGACCTTTTATAGAGATTATTCAAGTGGATTTTTTAGACGAAAAATCGCTCAATAAAATTCCTTCTCACATTGATGTTGCCTATTATTTAATCCATTCCATGTCCACTTCAACGGAATATGATAAATTGGAAGAAATTACAGCAACTAATTTTAGAGAACATTTAAATAAAACATACGTAAAGCAAGTTATTTATTTAAGTGGAATTGTGAATGAAGATAAATTATCAAAGCATTTGAAATCTCGTAAAAATGTAGAAAATATTTTAGGAAAAGGCCGATATAGTTTAACAAGCCTACGAGCAGGAATCATTATGGGGTCGGGAAGTGCCTCTTTTGAAATTATTAGAGACTTAGTGGAAAAGTTGCCCATAATGATTGCGCCAAAATGGTTAAATACCAAGTGTCAGCCGATAGGAATAAGAGATGTTATTAAATTTCTGGAAAAATCACTGCACAATGAGGCCGTTTTTAATCAAAATTTTGACATTGGTGGCCCAGATATACTGAGTTACAAGGAGATGCTGCTAGAATTTGCTAAAGTCAGGGGGCTAAGACGATGGATATATACCATTCCAATTATGCCCCCAAAATTATCATCCTACTGGCTTTATTTTGTTACCTCTACCTCTTACAAATTGGCGGTTTCATTGGTCGAAAGCATGAGAGTGGAAGTAGTCTGTAGAAATAATAGCATTAATCAAATTTTAGCTGTCCAGCCAGAAGCATATGCCAAAACCATACAGAGAGCCTTTTTAAAAATTGATAGCAACGAAATTGTTTCTAGCTGGAAAGATTCTCAAATAAGTGGGGTAAAAAAAATAAATATTTCTGATTTTATAGATGTACCTGATTATGGATGTTTCAAAGATATTAGAGAAAGAGAGGTTGTTTCACACAAGGAAGTCGTCAATAAAATATGGAGTATTGGCGGCAATAATGGATGGTATTATGCAAATGTATTGTGGAAATTGCGCGGTTTTATTGATAAAATATTTGGGGGCGTTGGATTAAGAAGGGGAAGAACAAACGCAACAACTTTAGCGGCCGGAGATGCATTGGATTTTTGGAGAGTATTATATGCGAATAAATCGGAAGGAAGACTATTATTGTTTGCAGAAATGAAAGTGCCGGGGGAGGCTTGGTTAGAATTTAAAATCAAGGATAATAAATTGATACAGACAGCAACATTTCGACCACATGGTTTATTGGGAAGGCTATACTGGTACTCCATTTTACCGCTTCATGGAATTGTGTTTAAAGGAATGATAAATGAAATAACTAAACATGAGCATGATATTTCAACGGAGTAGAGGGTAAAATCAAGACAGCCTCTAAAGCCGACAGTTTCAGTTTATCATTGTAGGATGGCTTATTTCATCATTGATTAAATGAAAAATAATGTATAAAGTTTTTGGAATACTGTTTATCCTAACTGGTCTTTTTGCCATAGTTGGTGGTTTCTATACTTGGGGAGACGGACATATCATGCATCAAAAGGAGTTAATTCAAGTATTAATTCCTTGGGCAGACATCATATTAACTGGCCCTTTATCTCTTGCCAGTGGTTTTGGGATAATCAGGAAGCAATCTACTGCTATTATACTAGGAATTGCAACTAGTGGCATATATATATATGGTTCAGTTATGGTATTTATAATGATGTTATGGAACCAAAATTTATCCATCCTTTTATTTATCCCAGCTTTTTCAGGTTTATTGATTGGCTTAGGGTTTGTTGTTTTATGTATGATAAAAAATAAAATTAGATTCTGATTTTTAAATATTGATACAATTATGAAGGCTTTTTGAGAGCGTATAACTATAGCTATTTAACCGAAATAAGCCATAATATTTAGTTAATTCTTTTGTTTTTTTAAAAAAGCAATTTAAATTTCAAAGCATCTAAGAAATAAAAAAGGCTGTCTTTTTCAGACAGCCCTGAAGTATCCTACTTCAAATCACTACACTCAACTCGCCATATAGACGAAAAGCGTAGATCGGGTCACAGCTTTTTTTCCTACTTTTTTATCTTTTTTTTAAAAAAAATAACTACTTCTACAAAATATTGATAATCAAAGGGTTATTCTGAGTAATCTATCTTACATCTTATATCTTACATCTTACATCTTACATCTTACATCTTACATCTTACATCTTACATCTTACATCTTACATCTTACATCTTACATCTTACATCTTACATCTTACATCTTACATCTTACATCTTA
>JAHDHV010000147.1:0-2324 GCA_020631155.1 Bacteroidota bacterium
ATTAGCATCAATTTTATTTCCTATTATTTTACAGGCTCAAATACTTCCAACTTTTAGCCCTATACAAAACATCAAGGTACAAATTAATCAGCAAAATTTAGCCAATGCATGGGTAGGCGGCCTTAATAATCCGCAATTTTCCAATATTGATTTAGATAATGATGGTGTGCAAGATTTGTTTATTTTTGATAAAAGCACTAATAATGTCAGTACTTTTTTGTGTACAAAAGATGGAAATTCAACAAATTACACATTTACTCCAAAATATACAACTCAATTTCCTAGTGACTTGCACGATTGGGTTTTGCTAATAGATTATAACGCTGATCAATTGCCTGATATTTTTACCTATGGCATTGCAGGCATCAGTGTTTATAAAAGTCACCGTATAACAAATGATTCTTTGGCTTTTGAATTGGTCAGCGAGCAGCTTAAATATGAAGGTTTTTCAGGGCTGGTGAATTTATATGTGAGTAGTATTGATATTCCTGCTATTGTGGATGTTAATCAGGATGGCGATGTAGATGTATTAACTTTTGACATTTTAGGGGGTTATGTAGAATATTTTGAAAACCAAGCTGAGGAGCAAAATTTACCTTTTGATAGTCTCTTTTTTTTGAAAGAAAGCGATTGTTGGGGACACTTTTTTGAGCCTAGTAATTCGCCTTTGGTAGAATTAAATAGCGACTGTGAAAGTTTGGTCAATAGTAGTCAAAAAGTTCACGCTGGTTCTGCCCTACTCGCTTGGGATACGGATGGCGATCAGGATCAGGATTTGCTCTTGAGTGATGTTTCTTTTACGCAAATCAATCATTTAACAAATGGCGGCACAAATTCAGAAGCATTGATTATTCAACAACAATTTCCTTTTCCTAATAATACATTACCTATTGATATATCAACATTTCCAGCTATTTTTAGAGTAGATGTAGATGGTGATGGTTTAGAAGACTTAGTGGCTGCGCCGAATGAAAAACGCTCACAAACGACCAATCATATTTGGCTTTATAAAAATGAAGGTACTGTTCAAACTCCTACTTTTAGCCATCAACAAATTGATTTTTTAGTCAATGAAATGATAGACGTAGGTGTAGGGGCTTATCCTGCCTTTGCCGATTATAATGGTGATGGCTTACTGGATTTATTTGTAGGTCATTATGGTCATTTTGTGCCTGCTGACAATCGCTATCAAGCACAATTAACTTTATTTAAAAATGTAGGAACAGCCCAACAGCCTGCTTTTGAGCTAGAAAATACTGATTTCTTGCATTTAATAAAGTTAGCCTACACAGGAATTTACCCTAGCTTCGGCGATGTAGATGGCGATGGTGATGAGGATTTATTATTTGGCGATGAATTGGGTAATTTGCACTTATCCCTCAATATGGCGGAAGTGGGTGAGGAAATGCAATTACAAACACCAGAATTAAATTTTTTATCCATTAACAATGGAAGTACTGTTATTCCTCACTTACATGATATGAACAATGATGGATTGACAGATTTAATTATTGGAAAAAAGAATGGTTCTTTAACTTATTTTAAAAATATAACCTCACAAGTTCACCAGCCCGTTTTTGAATGGGTTTCCGACTTTTGGGGTGAGGTAGATGTGCGAGTAAGTGGCTTTCCTACAGGCTATAGCGCGCCTTTTGTGGCTCATTTAGACATTGAAAATCCCGAAAAAAAATATTTATTGGTCAATAATCAAGTAGGCAAAGTACATATGTATACTGATTTAACACAGGAAAACTTTACACTTTTGTCCAGCAACTACAATAATCTGCAAACAGGAGGGCGTGGCGGTTTAGCCATTACTGAGCTAAATGCAGATAATGCGCTCGAACTACTAATAGGCAACTGGGCGGGCGGTTTGAACCTCTTTACTCAACAAAAAAAGCCTTCGACTGTGGATAACTTTGTGGATAACCTTGAAATCAAGCTTTTCCCTAATCCTTTCCACAATATTATACACATATCCACAAAAGTTATCCACACAGCTACTCCGTTGACTGTTGAAATCTTTGATTTACAAGCTAAGTGCCTGTATATAAAGCAGTTTTCGCTCCCTCTTTCGAGCATTAATTTAACAATTCCGCATTTGCCCACAGGTATGTATTTTTGCAAATTATCTACTGGTAATCAAACATTTACTCAAAAAATAATTAGGCAATAGGTAATCTTTTCAATGCTTTAGTTTTTTCAACAAGTATTAATGCTTGATTTAACAATTGCATAGACATTTACCTTATGTTAGGCTTTTTTTTCCTAACAAATGGCTACTATTTGACTACTTATCCACATGTTTATCCACATTTTACAAT
>JAHDHV010000147.1:2424-12927 GCA_020631155.1 Bacteroidota bacterium
TAACAAATGGCTACTATTTGACTACTTATCCACATGTTTATCCACATTTTACAATATACCTTTTTATTTATCCACACTTAACTATACTTATCCACAGTATCTTCTATTTTATCCACTATTTATCCACATAAAAGATGTACTTGTTAACAAGCAATCACAATTCAAGTAAAGACAATTCATGAATTGTCTCTACACATTTTAAACCAAAAACACTATATTTGCACTATGAAAGGCGAATTAAAAATATATAATACCCTAACTCGGCAAAAAGAGGTGTTTACCCCTCTCCATAAAGACTATGTAGGGATGTATGTATGTGGGCCAACGGTTTACGGTCACCCACATTTAGGACATGCACGGGCAGCCGTTACTTTTGATATTGTGTTTCGCTACCTCAAGCATTTGGGTTTCAAAGTACGTTTTGTTCGCAATATTACCGATGTTGGACACTTGGAAGATGAGGTAGCTGGTGAAGGAGAAGATAAAATAGCAAAAAAGGCACGTTTGGAAAAGCTAGAACCTATGGAAATCGTTAAACTTTATACGGAAAGTTTCCATGATGCTTATCGCGCGCTGAATAACCTCCCTCCTAGCATTGAGCCGACTGCTTCGGGACATATTATAGAGCAAATTGAATGGGTGCAGCAAATTTTAGATAATGGTTATGCTTATGAAGCAGATGGTTCTGTGTATTTTGATGTCCTAAAGTACAATGAATCACATCCTTATGGCAAATTATCGGGGCGAATATTAGAGGATTTATTGGAGACAACGCGTGAGCTTTCTGGACAGGATGCCAAACGTAATAAGGTAGATTTTGCGATTTGGAAAAGCGTGTCTGAAGAACACCTTATGCAGTGGAATTCTCCGTGGGGAAAAGGTGTACCGGGCTGGCATTTGGAGTGTTCGGTGATGAGTACCAAATACTTAGGAGAGCAATTTGACATTCACGGCGGCGGCATGGATTTACTGTTTCCGCATCATGAATGTGAAATTGCACAGTCGGTTGCTTGCTGTGGTAAAGAGTCGGTGCGCTATTGGATGCACAATAATATGATTACCATTAATGGTCAAAAAATGGGTAAATCTTTGGGTAATTTTATTACGTTAATTGATTTATTTGCAGGCACCAATGACTTATTGGAACAAGCCTATAGCCCGATGACCATTCGCTTTTTTATGTTGCAAGCGCACTATCGAAGCACCCTTGATTTTGCGAATGATTCTCTAAAAGCAGCCGAAAAAGGCTATAAACGCTTAACCAATGCCTTTAATTTACTAGAAAAATTAGCTCATTCTGGTAATGAAACGGCTGCTGATGCGGTAGAAGATGCTAAAATTTTGGAAACTTGCGCCGCTTGTTATACCCATATCAATGACGATTTCAATACAGCTTTGGTATTGGCTGATTTGTTTGAATTGTCTAATAAAATTAATTCATTTTTCAATAAGCAACTACCCCTTAATGCCATTAGTGCAGCGACTTTTGCCAAAATGAAAACAACTTTTCAAGCCTTTTTTACCGATGTTTTAGGTCTAAAAGATGAGGCACAAGATGGCAATAGTGATGTGACGGATGGCTTAATGGAGTTAATTTTGGAAATTCGCGCTGATGCACGCACCAATAAAGACTGGTCTACCTCTGATAAGATTCGCGACCAACTCAAAGCCTTAAATATCCAAATCAAAGACGGAAAAGAAGGTACTACTTGGACGGTGAATTAGTAATTCGTGGATTGGTGATTTGTGGATTCGTGGATTCGTAATTTATAATTCGTAATTTATAATTCGTAATTCGTAATTTAATAAGACCCTCATAGTTTTTTGTGGCTATGAGGGTTTTATGTTTGCATAAACCTAGCTACTTTTGCTTGATTGTACTAAATTCAATAAACATATTATATCATGAAAAATAGACTTACTACTCAAAAATATATACTGTGGACGCTCGTTTTGAGCATAGCAATCGGATTATTTGCTTGTAAAACAGACTCAGGACCTAAATACATTCCACCTGCAAAACCTAAAATTGCTAAAGCCATTGTACCTAAATTTAATAAAGATTCGGCTTATCACTACATTCAAAAACAAGTAGATTTTGGGTTTCGCGTTCCCGGCACTCCCGAACATAAAGCCTGTGCCGACTGGCTAGAGCAAAAACTACGCTCCTACACCAGTGATGTAATGGTACAAACAGCTACTTTGACAGGTAAAGACAATAAGCAATATCCGATGTATAATATCATTGCGTCCTTTGAACCGCAGCAAAAAAAGCGTATTCTACTCTGCGCGCATTGGGACAGCCGTGCGATTGCTGATAAGGATAATAAGCGCACCGCAGAACCTATTGTTGGAGCGAATGACGGCGGTAGCGGCGTTGGTGTACTTATCGAAATTGCTCGTCAGTTGAGTTTGAAACCTGCGAATGTGGGGGTAGATATTGTGCTTTTTGATGTGGAGGATCAGGGCATTGATAATGTGGAACATAGTTATGCTTTGGGTTCGCAATATTGGTCAAAAAATCCGCATAAGCCAAATTATACCGCTAATTATGGCATTTTATTAGATATGGTAGGAGCTTCAGGGGCTACTTTTTTGAAAGAACTTTATTCTATGGAGGCAGCCCCGCAAGTGGTTAATAAGGTTTGGAAAGTTGCCCAAAGTTTGGGTTATGAAAGTTATTTCCCGAATGTGCGAGGCGGTGCCATTGCTGATGACCATTTTTATGTGAATCGCGATGCTAAAATCCCAACTGTAGACATCATTCACTACACACAAGAAACGGGTTTCGGCGATTTTCACCATACCCATAAAGACAATATGGACTTGATTAGCAAAGGTACTTTGTATGTGGTTGGCAATACAGTGATGACGCTGATTTATAGCGAAAATCCGCCTTTATAGTGATTCATGGATTTGTGATTTGTGGATTAGAGACGCAAAATTTTGCGTCTTTACAAATCGTAATTCGTAATTGATAATTCGTAATTGGTTCCTATGTTTGCGTATCTAAATATTTGGTTAGATCGATCCATACACATTTGCCTTATTGCATTTTGTTTAACATTGCCACTGTCCAAAGGCGTTGCGGCGGTGGCAATGGTGGCTTTATTGCTTTTGTCTTTGGTAAAATGTGGGCAAGACCTCAAAGCTTTCTTTTTTGCCTTAAAAAAAAACAAAATTGCCCTAGTTCCTGCTACTTTGTGGCTGGCTTACGCTTGGAGTTTGACTTATAACACTAATCTGGACAATGGTTTATTACTCCTTTATAGGCAAATTAGTTTACTGGTCATTCCCTTTGTGGTGGTCGTCAACTATTCATTTATTCGCCAACATTTGCCGCAATATTTCACCTATTTAGTAGCAGGAACGCTAATCAATGTACTCGCCACTTTGTTTTTTTTCTGCCTGCCCGATGCAATGGCTAGTAGCTGGGCAGACAGCATTTCCTTCCTAAAACCTTACCCTAGTAATCAAAATCAATTGCTCTTTGGGCTCTACTCTCCTTTCATTGATAGAATACAATTGAGTAACTTAGTAGCTATTGCAACACTCTTCTCCTTATGGTTGGCAATGACTACAAAGTGGAAAAAAATATTTTTGACAACAGCCCTATCATTGTTGTTCTTTAGCTTGCTATTGGGCGGGCGTGGCGCGCAAATAGGCTTGTTAATTGCTTTATTAGTCTGGCTTATTGGAGCTTATTTTCGCTATGTGCATGTTTTTTTACAAAAAAAGATAGGCAAATTCTTCGCCATCAGCATATTGGGCATTGGGCTATTATTTGCAGGAGTTATCCTACCCTATATTACCTACCAAACCGTACCTTCCGTATTTACGCGCTACAACCAATTATTTTGGGAATTAAAAGAATTTTCCCACGGCCGACACCTCCAATATGACTACCTTTATTTTACCAGTATTCGCCGTTTGGTATATGGCAAAAACGCCTGGCAACTCATTGAACAACAGCCCATTACAGGCGTAGGTATCGGCGACTATTACAGCGAACTCAGCCAAATATATTCCCTAGACGGCATGGATATTCCGATGAACATTCATTTGCAATGGCTCTACATTTGGGGCTGTAGCGGTCTGTTTGGTCTATTGCTATTCCTAGCAGCATTATTCTGGTGGGGCAGCCAAATCATGCGTCATGCTCCCCCCCTAATGCGAACTTTTGCCCTTTCTTTCTGGCTATTTTACCTCATTGTTATGTGCTTTGATGCTGTATTGAGGATGCAAATTGATTGTATGCTTTTTGCCTTTGGCATTAGTTGCTTGGGGATTATGGGAGGCGGAAAATTCGTGATTGGTGGATCAGTGGATTAGGTGCTTTTTGATGGCTCTTTTCTTCTTAAATATCCCAAAAAAATATTATCATGAAACACTTATTTTTATTTTGTTATTTACTATTCAACAGTCAGGCTCTATTAGCACAAGGTATCACTCCTCCTGTCAAAATGTCAAATATACTTGATTCGGTCAGAATAGGTGAGTCTATACTACCTAGTAATCAAGTTTTTTTAACTAAAGACATTCGCACTTCTCCTGTTGAAATCAAAATTTCTACCACAGTTGATTCAGTCAGAGTGGGTGAATCCATTCCTATACTCATTACTTTAAGCAATACAAATAATGATACCGCTGTTATTAAAGAACCAGATTTCTGGAAAAGGGGAATTTATCTTCTTTTACAAAGAGAAGGAAAGAAAAAGTGGCCAAGTTATCGTTGGTACCCTAATGGATTCACACCAAGAATTAAGCTACTTCCTAAACAAAGCATTATCGTAGAATATAATATTTTAGAACTCAATCCCTTTCTCTCTGAAGGTGGCAAGTATGATGTTCAAATTTACAATTATCACACAGAAACCCTTAACAAATCACATAAAAACACATCAAATACTTTATCTTTTTACTTACATCCAGCATCTGAGCAGGAACAAAAAGAAATAAAGATGCATAAACATCTTTTTGGTGGAAATTCAAGGACTAAACTCAAGGAGTATAGCGATTTTTTAATCCAATACCCCAATAGTGCCTTTGTCAACAGTGTACGAATGTATTATGCAAAACGCTTGGGTAATTTAAAGCAATTTGATAAAAGTGAGGAAGCTTTATTAAATTTTTTGGACACTGAACAACTACCTAAATATCTCAAAAAAAAGGCACTTTGGTTATTATATAGCGTGTATAACAATACTAATAATGCTCCAAAAGTAGTATCAACATTAAAAAAAATTAATACTCCAGGAGCTAAAGACTATATAGAAGAATGGGGATTCAGACTACAAAAATTCAAAGAAAAGCAAAAAAACAAAAATAAATAAATATCATTATGAAAAAAGCAATCTTACTAGCCCTTGCTTTTTTGTTGACTTCTGTTTATGTCTTTGCTCAAGATATTATTGTAACACCTAAAGAAAAGTTGAGTGAAGTCAAAGAAGAAAATAAAATTGTCATAAAGAGAAATGATAAAAATCAATCTACACATATTGACTTTGTATGTAAAAATACAGGTGAGGTATGTAAAACCATTGATATTAAAAAGGGAAATCCCTTTAGCAAAATACTTTCTACCTATCCTATTCTCGCCAAAAAAACAAGACCATCTAATCCATATCCTGAATATGATTTAAGTAGAATAGATTATAAAAAAGTAGTGAAAGATTTTTTGCCCAATGTTAAAGGAGCTTTTACTCGTGCTTGTGGTATGTATAATGCAAGAGTCCTAAGTGGTACTATAGAGAGAGAAAATTTCATTATGCTTACCTATGGTACTTATATGGGCGATGGTGCTGGTGGAACAGTAGCAGGTAATAGTCATATCTATATTTATAATAGAAATGGACAATTGCTTTTTTCAATGAAAAATATGAATGAAGGTCCTGGTAATATAAAAATAACAGAAGATGGGCGATACTTTGCTTATCAATATGGTGGTTTTGGTGGTCCACATAGTAGCTGTATAGTAGGACATAGTACACCCTATGGTATCAAAATTATAGATACCCATACAGGAAAAATAATTGCTAATGAAACTCCCGAAGATAGAGCAGCTAGTAAACCAGAAATTATTCACAATCGTATAGCACTTAAATATAAACTACGCAATGGTGAGGATATAGAATTTGTTTTTTTTGATTTTAAAACACAAAAAAGATATGCCAAAGTTTTTTCTATAAAACAATATCATAAACTAAAGACATTTTCGGAATATGGAATGATTTTTAAAGACCCAGAAGATAGTAATAAAGAAATAGTTTATCGTTTAGATAAAGATTTTGAACAAACCCCTATCAAATAAATCAATTATGAAGAAAAACATTAATTTATACTTACTACTTTGTTTAATAACTACAAATTCTTTCAACAACATTCATTTACAAGCACAAACAAATACAAACATCTCCTTAAAACTTATTAAGGAAGAAATTCGCAAGCCATCAGAAAAAAAGCAAGCAGCCATAAAAGGTAGAAAACTATATACCCCTAATTTAGAGTTGATAGGCTATGAGCAGTTTTCTGAGGATAGTAGCAAAAGCTATATTGAAACAGTGGAGGGCAATCGCTTTGAAGTGGCACCTTATAAACATACAAGAGTAGCCAATAAGGGCAATACGATTGTGAAAATAGGAGCTACTCCTGAACAATTGCAAAAAATACGTGCTGCTTGTATTTCTCCCCCCTTAACATCAGGTATTGCTTTCTACAATGCATCAGGTAAAGAATTAAAAAATTATAAAGAGGAAAATTTTGATCCAGTTCATTACCAGCTCTCAAAGGATGGTTATTTGGTTACCTATTCAAGACCAGTAAAAAAGGTTCAGAAGAAGGTTACTATTTCTGATTTACCAGAAGAAATGAAATATCGAAATAGCTCACCACCTAATGTTTATTTTAATGGGCTAACCAACAAACTAGTGACCTTTGAGTCTGATTTTTACTTAACTCTATACGCTCCTAATGGGGAGAAACTTTGGAGAAAAGCTATCAAAGAGGGGTATTCAAATGATATATTGATTGATGATAATGCACAAACAATAACCATCCTTTGTAGCAATCATAATAATGAAGTAACACTACTAGCATTTAACAAAGATGGTTCTCTTAGATTTAAATATAATACTTTAGCAACAAGAGTATCTCATTATTTTTTAGCAAATGACCAGTATATAGCCATTCATGGTTTGAATGGATTATGTTTAATAGATAGTTCTAATGGAAAGCTAATATGGGAAAACAAAACACCATTTTATTTTTACGAAAAAACTCGTAAAAATACATTTAGAGGAATAGGTACAAACAAACAAAATGATTTAATCATTTTAGTAACAAGAGGAAAGTATGTTGGTCAAAAATTATCTGAAATAACTCATTATGAGGATTGGATTCAACTACTTGATATTAAAACAGGTAAAGTAGTATTCAAATACAATCTAGGCCAACAAGTACGACCAAGTGATGATGTGATAAAAATGATCGAAATTATAGATGATAAGCATTTTAAAATCAATGGAAAAAACAAAAGCTATTATTTTGAAATAGAAAAAAAATAAATTATGTATATTTCTACTAAAACAGCCTACATCATTCTACTACTATTACTACACACTACTCTAAGTAATGCCCAAAAAATACCAGAGGATACATATAATACGTTAATATGTTTTGATATTACGCCTGATTATCCTTTTGAGCGATACATAGATGAAGCAGATTTTCTTTTTGAAGCAGCTATCCTTGAGTCTAAAGTGGTGACCGCTAAACATAAAGAATATACACCTTTTGGGAAAGAGAAGACTTATACAGTTGCATATATGATTCCATCAAAGGTATTTAAAGGCCAGATAACAACTGATACTGTTTTGATTGTCTGGGAAGGAGGACTTATATATGATGAAACTTTAGAGGATGGATATTTAGGATCAAGTGTATATAAACCTGATAATGAAATTAATGGTTTATTTTTTACGGCTACTGATACCACAAAATTGAAAAATGTAAAGCCTCATTACCAACAACTAAGGTTTATTAAAAATAAGGGAATAAATCCCTATACTATGGTAGATTATTGTTTATTTCCAGAAGAGACTACACCAATAACACATCCACAGTACAAAGAAATTGTTTGGCAAGAACTTAATCAACGATTTTATGAGCCCATACAAAAACATTTGGGCTACAAATATGAAAAGCGGACTAATTTTTTGCCTGCTCCTGATAGCCATACTTCCCCTATCAAAATTCAAATCTCTACCACCATTGATTCAGTCAGAGTAGGTGAATCCATTCCTATACTCATTACTTTGACCAATACCAGTAATGATACTGTGGTTATTAAAAAGCCTGATTTTTGGCAAAAAGGAATTTATCTTGAGTTACAATTAGAAGGAAAGAAAAAATGGCCAAATTGTCGGTGGTATCCCAATATGAGGGAAGATATTAGTATGTTACCCAAAGAAAAAATCATTGTAAATTATGACATACTAGAGCTCAATCCTTTTCTAATGCAAGCAGGAAATTACACTATTCAAATTTACAACATCTACATGCATGAAAATAACATAAAAAATAAAGCTCATAAAAATCTATCTAATACCTTATCCTTTTACCTACATCCAACCTCTGAACAAGAAAAAAAAGAAATAGAGGCTTATCAAGATGTTTTTGGAGGAAGTGCTCCACCAGAATTTTACCAACGTTTTTTAACTGAACACCCGAATAGTGTATTTACAAATAGTGTGCAAATGTACTATGCAAGACGGTTAGGAGATTTAGAACATTTTGATAAAAGCGAAGAAGCCCTACTAAAATTTCTGGATAAGGAACAAGTTCCAATTTACCTACAAAAACAAGCATCACATTTGCTACGCAGTGTATATAGAAATATTAAAAATGATGCTCAAGCAGATTCAATACAGCAAAAAATCAATAGCCAATTTGATATAAAACGAATCCCTTTTGAAGAAGAAGGTTTGAAAAAGACTAAGTAAGTACCTAGACATAAGATAATTAACTTACTATCAATAGTTTATTACAAATCCAAATGTCGTTTAATTTTGTCCAACCACTTAAGTAGAAAGTAAAACAACAATTCTAATGAACATAAGTCACTGATAACAAACTAATTATCTAATGTCTAATGTCTAATGTCTAATGTCTAATATCTAATATCTAAGTAACAAAAAAGACTTTCCCCAACAATCCACTTGTTGAAAAAAGCCTTTCAAATTTATTAAAGATGATTAATTATAAAAAATCTTACATCTTATATCTAAAATCTTATATCTAAAAACTACTTCTTCTCCATTTTAGCAGGAGCAGCTTTCACTTTTGCCTTTTTCTCAGTATCCATAGCTTCTAATGGCTTTTCTACCTTCTTCGTTTTAGCTTCGCCAACCTCCAAAGTAAGGTCTAAATCAAAGTCATCGTAGATGGTTTTGTCGCCTAATTTGTCGAAGAAACTGCCAGAACCGTATTTAACATTGAAATCCGAGCGATCCACTACAATTTTAGCGGTTGCAGTAGCCCCTTTTTCTTTTTTGTCTACTTTTGTTTTGAATTTCAATTCTTTTGTCGTTTCCTTAATCGTCAAATCGCCAACCACTTTGTAATCGCCGGGTGTACCTCTTGATACAACTTTGGTGATTTTAAATTTCGCTGTAGGGTATTTTTCTGTACCAAAAAAGTCCTCAGACTGCAAATGACCAACCAATTTTTTCGACATTTCATCTTTCAAATCAGTACAAGTCATCTTTTGCATATCAATTTCAAATTGCCCACCTACTAAACGCTCGCCCTGAAACTGTAAAACACCACTCTTTAATGCTACTGCACCCGTATGTTTTCCAGTTACTTTGTAGCCCGTCCAATTTAGTTTAGTAGCTGCTAAATCTGCATACCAAGCTACAGCCTTAGGCTTCGCTTCTGCTTTTGCATCTGTTTTAGCTGCTGCGTCTGTCACTTTTTTGTCCACAGCTTTAGTAGGAGCAGCTTTTGTTGGCGTTGCTGCTTTAGGAGTCTCTGCTTTTTTAGTAGCTGGAGCTGGTTTGGTTACTTTAGACTTTACCCAAGGATAAGTCTTTCCTTGTGCAAAAGTAAGCTGGTTTAAACCCACTAAAATCAATAATAAGATAGTGATTTTTAATGCTTTCATAATAATTTTTTGTTTAGAAAAGTTAAAAAAAGAGATGTAAGATTTAAGACGTAAGATACAAGATATTTAGAGTTGGGAGTTAAATTGACTTTTACCTTATTAATAAAAAAAATAATAATTTCATTGAATTTTATATAGTTTTGATTAAAAAAGCAAAAAGCATTAATTTTTTTCATTAAAAAAAACAACTTTAAAACCTTGTAACATTTTAACTTCTAAAAGATACAAGACATAAGATAGTTGTTTACTATCAATTATTTGTCTTATGTCTTATGTCTTATGTCTTACGTCTTATGTCTTATGTCTTATGTCTTATGTCTTATGTCTTATGTCTTATGTCT
>JAHDHV010000148.1 GCA_020631155.1 Bacteroidota bacterium
ATTACGAATTACGAATTACGAATTACGAATTACGAATTACGAATTACGAATTTAAGAAATGTATTTTTTTAAAAAAACAAAAAGCTAATTTCTAAATATCTAAAAGTCTAAATATCCAAACATCAATTATTTCGGCTTATATGGAAAATATTTTGCCAAGCCTCCTGTAATATCTCGCACAACTTCGGCACTTGGACGTTGCCAATCGGTATCTTTTTTATTTTCCATAGTCCAGAGTACATTCCCATCCGTGCGATTCACTACAGAACAGGTTGCGTATATATCGTTGGTTTTTTCAATGTCTGTGGGCATATACAAAATAGAGCGCAAATCAAGTAGAGTCAACAGTTTTTTGCCAATATCAATACCAAAAGAAGCCATATCTGAGAGGTAACGTTTTTTCTCTACGCTCGTACTCACAACCGCATCTACACCCAAAACGGCTGCCAATTTTTCGGGATCAGCCTTCCACGAATCGCGGATACTAATGTTGTTTTGCGCCAACAAATCATTGGTTTTACTAATAGATAGAAATTTTACTTTCGGGCTATTTCGTTTGCGTTTACTGGCAGTGTTGGTTAAAATTTGATCAAAAAGAGAGCGTTGAAAAGCCTTACTTTCGGCTTCTTCTAATTGAGCAATGGCTTTAGGGTCTACATCATCGGGAAATTTGCCTGTGAATACCATTTTTACGGGCAAAACGGCAACACTTTCATGTTTTTTTGCCTTTTTCCTGAAATTATCGCTCATATAATAGGGTTTGCTACATGCTCCGAGCAAACATAAACAGGCTATGATAAGGGTACTAATACCTAAATTTTTCATGTTAGAATTTGAATGAATAAATGTTGATTTATTAGAACGTGACATTTATTTAGATGCGAAAAGACAGAGGAAAGTTACAGATAGGCTAGACTATTTCGGAGAAGTTGTTTATTTGCTATATGGTAGTTACTCCAACACTTTGATACATATTTTCAATGATAGAAATGACTTTTTTTCCATTTTTCCCATTGGTAGCAACTTGCGCTTTTCCTGCTAGGGTATCTACCACATTTTGAATGACTTTATCGTGATTAGACATAGAACCTTTGTAGGTACCATAATCATTACAGCTATTTCCAGTCGGTAAATTTGCGATTTCGTAATTTTCAATACACTGATAATCAATGGTATTTAGGTATTGTCCACCGATTTTTATCGTTCCTTTTTCGGCTAAAATGGTAATGGAACCTTCCATATTTTTCTGATAGCTACAATTGCTAAAGTTAAAATTGATCAGTGCACCATTTTTAGCCTTCAAAATAAAAGTGCCTGCATCTTCAAATTCCGCCAAATGCTGATGGTTAAAATTGTGAATTAAGCCACTGACGCAACTTACGTCTCCAATTAAATAATACATAATATCTACAAAATGACTGCATTGTGTAAATAAACATCCACCATCTTTTTGCTTTTTACCTCGCCAAGTAGATTTCAAATAATAGTCCGCATTTCGATTCCAAAAACAGTTAATAGATAACTGATACACCTCCCCCAATTGCCCATTTTCTATCAACTGTTTAACCGCCGCTACAGGTGGATTATAGCGATTTTGTTTAACCACAAATAACTGTCTATCAGCCTTTTGCGCCGATCGAATCATTGCTTCACAATCCGTACTGCTTATAGCCATCGGTTTTTCACACACCACATGCTTACCTGCTTCTAAGGCTGCGATGGTCATAGGTGCGTGTAGGTAATTAGGGGTACAAACATTAACCACCTGCACTGCTGGATTTTGCAAAACGGCTTGATAATCAGTCGTTAATTGCAAAGGGGCATCTGTAGATAAAGGCAATTTACTAGCATCAATATCGCAGATAGCAGCTAGGTGTGTAGCGGTATTTGCGTGAATGTGTTTGGCGTGTCGCGTTCCAATATTGCCAAAGCCAATAATAGCGAAAGGAATGGTATTTAGTGTCAAGGTTTAGGGTTTAGTTTCTTAAAAGTAACCATACATTTTTTGCTTACTCGCTCTAGTTTTTAATTTAGCCAGTAATTTGGGATAAGTAGCAGCAGTTTTTCTCACTAATTGAATGTCATATTCAGCTGTATTTGTATTGTTTTTTTTGATCAAAATAATATCTTGTGATGCTCCATTTCTTTTAATAGCCTCACACTGTAATCTAAACTCTCTTTTTTTCTCATAAAAATAAAATCTAACTATTTGATTTTTAAAGACTTGCTTATTTACTTTTATAGTACTACTAGTGTAATATTGTGGGAAATTGGCTCCCGACAAAGTAAAAGAATTAGGCCAGTTCCAAAAGTTTGGATTCGCTTTTAAAGCGGTAATAGGAATGAGTAAAACAGGGTCTTGACTTTTGCTGCTCACATCAAAATTAGACAAAGACATAGCAAAATGAGCAGTTAATAAAGGGCTGGGAACAGTAGCATGTATGGAGTTTTCAGGAAGTTTTACTGTTCTTTTTCTACTTTCAAATGGGAGTTTATTTAAGCTCTGAATTATTTTTTTAAATTCTTTATTATTATTTTCATCAGATAACGCACCATTTGTAAAAAGAGTGTGAATGAAATCTTTGTTTGCTTGTTTAGTGTTTTTATCCTTCAGTAATTGTTGCCAGTAATTTGTTACTTCTTGTTGAAATTGTTGAGCATTGTTAGAACTGTCTAATAGAATGTTTACATTAGCTTCAAAATTAGTGTATAAGCCGCCTGATGTAAGATTCGATGAGCCGATGTATACATTTTCAATCGCTTGATTTCCAAATAAATACATTTTGGGATGAAAGGTTATTGCACCTTTATCATGATGAACGAATAGTTTATCTTTTGTAAATTTTGATAGGTTGATTAATGCTTGATAAGAAGTAATTTTCTGGTCAATGCCTATGATGGCTTCTAATTTTCCACCTTTGTTAATGAAAGTGCTTAAATCTTCATAAATTTTGCTAATAGCAGAGTTTTTTGCATATGCTACAATAATTTTTAAATTTGAATAATGTCCACTTTGCAAATCGTAGGTGATCTTAGAACCAATAGTATTATTTTGATTAGTTAGTAAATGGATATTCATTAGTATTTATTTTTAGTTTTTAAAAACTAATATACTTTCTGTATTAATTGCATTTTTTGAATAAATGGTATAAGATTTTTGCACAGACATGTTGATCTTATTTTCAAGTTTAAAACCAAGCATTTCCGCTATCAATGCAATAAAATCATCAGTAGGAATATTAATTTTTTCTCCTCCTGCAGTTGTTTTATTATTTCCCACTACCATAAACATATACTGTTCAGGTTTAAGTACAAATTTAATCTGTTGCAATGCCAACTTCATGTCAATGAAATACTTATAGAGTAATGCGGCCATGTTTTTGCGTCTAAACCCAACATCACTATTGCTATTTAATAGATAAATTTTTTGTAGTAAGTCAATAATTTTTTGTGGAAGTGTTGTTTTTTCGGCAGTAAAATTTTGAATTAAAGCGGACTCTAGGGCTAATCTTTCCTTTTTAGTAATTTCCCGATTTCCTATCAGTGTTTTTTCAAGCTTTCTAAATGAACTACTATCTGTATAGCCAAATAAAAAAATAGACAACCTATCTGTATCTACATAAGGTAATGCTGTAGCATAAGGCGGCGAAGTGACAACAATATCTACAGAATTTTCTTTTAAAGGAAGTTTTTTATTTAATTCTTTTATGTCACATAGATGATTTTTAATATTGCTATTTTTGCGCAAATCAAATAAAAGATGAAATTTTAGTATTGTATTTATATTTTTATTGAGATTATTCAGAAAGCTTTCTATTAAATTAGTAGGGGGAGCATCTTTTCTTCGCCTGATTCTTAATTGATTGGGAACTTGATAAGAGTATGTTCTGAGTAAGTTGCTTAATGTTATTTTTAGTAATAATTGAATATCTTCCGTATACGTTTCAAAACTATTCAGCAAACAAAATATTTGATGTAAATTTTCTGTTGGAAACCATCTTTCTAAATAGTTGACATCTAAATGTTGATAAGTTTCTTTTAATATTTCATAAGATGTGTTAGATGATAGTTCAAAATTCTTATAGGTCGTTTTTAGTGTTTGTAAATCTTCTTTAGGAATATAAAAACTACGAATTTTTGCTTTAGCAATGATATAAGCGAGTGGATTTATATCTAAACCAATTGCCTGAGTCCCATATAAAAAGCTTTCAACTAAGGTAGTGCCGCTACCACAAAAAGGATCTAAAACCAAAGCATCTTTGGGTAAATTGGCATAGTTGAAAAATGCTTTAACTAACTGTGGATAAAATCGCCCTTTATACTCATGAAATGAATGACAAAGATACCTAATTTCTCTTGATTGAGGACTTTTAATATTGTTAAGTAGCTCTTTGCTAACTACTTGGGTGTAGGGAAGTTTTTTAGTCGCTTCTAAGATAGATTGTTGAGTAAGATATTTTTTAGGGTTCGGATGAGCATTTTGTACTGTAATTTCTGAAAAAAAAGTCAATTTCTTAAGTTGAATTAGATCAAGAGCCTGTTCACTCTGTACACAAACTTTTTCATCAGTTATGTTAAAGTTAACTTTGGGAAAAAGATTTTTAAATTCATGCAAGGCCAATTCTTTTTCGTAACTCCTAATCTTGTATTTTGAAAATGCTATTTGATAGTTGTACATGAATTTACTTTTTATTCTGAAATAAAAGAATTTTTTCTTGTTTTATTTTTCCAATTTTAGGGTTAAAAGATTTTTTAGTTAAACGAATGGTACGTGTGTATTCAGTTACAAGCTCAAAAGAGGTTTGTTGAGCAACCTTTTTTAATAGCTCATTATTTTCTATTTTTCTCCCCTTTAAAATCGAGTTTCCAATCACCAAAACAAGGTGTTTTTCGGGCTTTAGGATGTTGCTAATATTTACAAAGCATTTTTTCATATCTTTCATAAAGTCGAACTCTGTTAAGCCATTTTTTTTAGAGTAGTGGGCGTGACAGCCAATTTCCCTTTTTTTCAACTCATAAGGATTCATATCTAACCAAAACAATCTATATTTATGGTATAAATGGTAGTCATAAGCATTGGGATAGGGAGGAGAAGTGATGGCTAAATCAGCTTGATTATTATTGAAATGCCCTAATTCTCTGCTATCACCAACTTTTACGTTTGTATTACCATTTTGTAAACTATTGGCTGTTTCAAGCATTATATTCTTCATTTTTCGCAACTGTCGAGCAAATTTATCAATAGTATCTTTAGATTTAATATTTTTTTCTACTCTTACATATCTGGTGTTGCTATCTTGTTTAGAAACACTCACAATGATACTGGCTAAAGCTAATAGGCAAAAATCTCTAAAATCATCGTCTATTAGATTTTGTATATTTTTTTTAATAATGATTATCTCATCAATAACAAAAGATTTAAACCAATCTTGTAGTCTAGGGATTTCTGGATAAGTAGTCGCTTTTTCTTTTAATAAGTGTTTGTTTTCCAGTGCTGTATAAATACTATTAATTAATTGCTCTACTTTTTGTAACGCTTCTTCTGATATAGGTGTTGTTTTAACCTTACTCATCAACACTGCTAACTCATTGACATCATTGCCAATCGCATGTCTGCCCAATAGGTTCGCTTCAACACAAGTTGTACCACTACCTAAAAATGGATCATATATTGTATCACCCATCTTTGAAAATTGATGAATAAAAAAATTAGGAATTTGTGGAATAAATTTAGCAGGATAGGGATGGAAACTATGAGTACCAGTATTTGTTTTAGCATTTGCAAAATCAAAATCAATATGTTGAAAAGTGTTGGTCATTTTTTGAAAATTGTCCTTTAAATATGGCAGCAAGATAGTCAAAAAAATAGCCAAATGCTAATTTTTTTACAATTTAATTATTATTGGTCTAAAAAAGTCACACCACCTCCAATTTATTATCCGCAGTTCGCTTGATTTTTTCTTCTTCTAATAGCCATCTTAGAGCTTCTAGTATTTCTTGCTTTTTAAAACGCTGTTGTTGCTGGGTTAATTGTGTGATAAGTTGTTCTGGTTCAAGAACTTGTTTTTGGAGTTCTTGTTGTATTGCGTGGCTAATTTTGTCTAGTAATTGCTCTTTGCCATTGGCTTTGCGTTTGCGAATACATACATCACAAACACCACAGGAGGTACTATTAAATTCGCCAAAGTAACGCACTAATTGTTCACTTCGACAAACATTATTTTCACTTGTATATTGAATGACCGCATCTATGTTTTTTTGGCGGACTTCTTTCCGAAAGTTAAATAATTGTTTGTTGATGTGTAGTCTATCAGTAGCAACGCGCGCGCTGGTGAAAGTGATGCTTGGTTGATCAGTTTGTGGAATGTAGTCTACAATTTTATTTTTTTGCATAAAAGTTAATGCATTTTTCACATATTCAGATTTTACTTTTAAATTTCTGGCAATTTCGCGCTCGTCAATAGCTACATAGTCATCTAAAATACCGCCATAAGTGCGTAAAATGGTTTTGATGTACGGCTCTAAACGTCTATTGGCTACTTCTATTTTGTAGAGTTCCGTTTTGTCTACAATCACCATTAATCGAGCGGGAAGATGAACCGCATCATTGGTCAATAAATAATTATTTTCTTGTAATATTTTTAAAACATTAAATGTAGCTATTGGCTTTAATTGATAAGTTTGACAGAAAGCACGCAGATCAAAACAGAAGCCTTGTCCCTCGCCTGCACCAATGGCAACTTTAAAATAATTACCTAAAGATTGATAAGTTTTTTGGATTAATTCGTAGGCAGGAAAGCTGTCTGAAAATCGCTTTTCTAGGTCTAAGTGATCCGCTTTATTGTAGAGAAGCACCGCATAGGATTTTTTTAAATCACGTCCTGCGCGACCAGCCTCTTGATAGTAAGCTTCGAGGCTTTCAGGTAAATCTATATGCACCACAATTCGCACATCAGGCTTGTCAATGCCCATTCCAAAGGCGTTGGTGCAGACCATCACCCTTATTCGATTATTGATCCAAGCTTCTTGTTTTTTAGCGCGTGTTTTACCCTCTAAGCCTGCATGATAATAGTCGGCACTGATGCGATTCTTGCGAAGAATTTCGGCTATTTGCTTGGTCTTTTTTCGACTTCTAACATATACAATTCCAGTTCCTTTAACATTTTTTAGAATTTGTAATAATTTGGCTAATTTATTATCTTCATAAAAAACGGAATAGGATAAATTGTTGCGTTTGAAGCTTTTTTGAAATACGGTTTTGGCTTTAAAACCTAATTTGTCTTGAATATCTATTTTAACCCTATCGGTAGCGGTAGCAGTGAGGGCTAATAGTGGGACATCAGAAATAATATTGCGGATTTCTTCTATTTTTAGGTAGGAAGGGCGAAAATCGTATCCCCATTGAGAAATGCAATGCGCTTCGTCAATGGCAATTAGATTGACCTTCATTTTGGCAAGGCGAAGCTGAAAAATTTCTGTTTGTAGGCGTTCAGGAGAAATATATAGAAATTTTACATTTCCATATATGCAATTATCTAAAATTCGATCAATTTCTTTTTTTGTCATTCCTGAAAAAATGGCTGCGGCCTTAATATTGCGCTTTTTTAGATTGTAAACCTGATCTTTCATCAACGCAATCAGAGGAGAAATGACAATACAGATGCCTTCTGTGGCAAGGGCAGGCACTTGGAAACAAATGGACTTACCGCCGCCTGTTGGCAATAGTGCGAGGGTATCATGTCCCGTCAATACAGATTGTATAATATCTTCTTGTAATGGACGAAAAGACGGATACCCCCAATATTTTTCTAATATGTCATGAATTGTATCAATAGTGTTGTATGTAGTTTGTTTGTTTTTGGGTAGTGTATGTTTATGCTAGAGACAAGGCATGCCTTGTCTCTACGGGAATACAAATGGATGATGAATTAACTGGCTACTCTCAATGTTTTGGCTTTTTCATTGCTCAATTTTTCCTCTACATAATTTATATCTACCACAAATTTAGATACATTGGTTTTAGAGGGTAATTCGAACATGGCATCTGTCATAATGGCTTCACAGATGGAGCGTAGACCGCGCGCACCTAGCTTAAATTCAACTGCCTGTTTGACAATAAACTCCAATGCTTCATCAGTAAATTCTAGCTCAATATTTTCCATCGCAAAAAGCTTTTTATACTGTTTAACCAACGCATTTTTAGGTTGTGTTAAAATGGCACTCAAGGCTTTTTTGTCTAATGGTTCAAGGTAAGTTAAGGCTGGTAAACGACCAATAAGTTCAGGAATTAAGCCAAACTTTCGAATGTCTTGTGGGCTAACATAGCGCAGGTTTTTGTCCTGTTCTTGGGAGCCGCCAAGTAGTTTTTGGCTTTTCAAACCGATCACATTTTGCCCAATTCTACGAGCAATAATTTGTTCTAAACCGCTAAAAGCTCCACCGCAAATAAAAAGTATATTTTTGGTGTTAATTTTTACCATTTTTTGCTCAGGATGCTTTCTACCGCCTTGTGGTGGCACATATACTTCTGAGCCTTCTAATAATTTGAGTAATGATTGCTGCACACCTTCACCTGAGACATCTCTAGTAATGGATGGATTGTCGCTTTTGCGAGCTACTTTGTCAATTTCGTCTATGTAGATAATGCCTTTTTCAGCAGCACTCACATCGTAATTGCATACTTGTAACAAGCGAGAGAGGATGCTTTCTACATCTTCTCCTACATAGCCAGCTTCGGTAAAAACCGTTGCGTCTACAATGGTGAAAGGTACGTTTAGGAAGCGCGCAATGGTGCGAGCCAACAATGTTTTTCCCGTACCTGTATGCCCAACCATAATAATATTTGATTTTTCGATTTCTACATCATCCTCGCTATTTTGTTGGTTCAGGCGTTTGTAGTGATTGTAAACAGCTACTGACAATACTTTTTTAGCTTCTTCCTGCCCAATTACATATTGATCTAAAAACTCTTTTATCTTAATGGGTTTCAACATCTTAGGTAAAGAGAACATAAAGCGTTTGTCTTGTTGATAGAGTTCTTCATCAATAATTTGCTGTGCTTGCTCCACACAACCTTCGCAAATATGTCCTTCCAATCCCGCAATTAATATAAGCGTTTCTTCTTTGCTACGCCCACAGAAAGAGCATTTAAATTCTTCTTTACGTCTTCGCATTAGCTATGTTTATTGTAAACAAATTAGGCAATAAGTAAGTGTTTATGAGATTAGAAGCTAGTGAATAGATAGAGTTATTTATTTTATTGATAATCAATTAATTATTAAAACTCAAAATTATATCTCTAAACATACAAACACTTTTACTTGAAATGAAAACTTAGTTTATTTCACTTTGCCTAAATATTTGAATTTTATTTTAAAATAAAAATAACTAAATGGTTGCAATTAGAGGCCATCTTGAATTTATTTCTTGACTTGAAAGGTATCTTTTGCCTCTAAATTACTTAGGCAAGCTTCGTCAATATAAAATAGGTTATTATTTTAATTTGATATTCAACATTGCCCTTTTATAACCATTTAGTTATTGTTACTGTTGGTTGAGTGTAGACTAATTAAAAAATTTAATTTGACTGATTAACTACTTCAAAAAACTAGCCAATTAGCTGTCTAGCGTCTATTCTTCTGCTGCTAGATTACGCTCTAGTACCTCATCCACTAGACCATAATCTTTGGCTTCATGAGCAGTCATCCAATTGTCGCGCTCGCAGTCTGCTTCAATTTTGGCATACTCTTGCCCTGTATGTTTGGCTAAAATAGTATTTAACTCCTCTTTGAGTTTTTTCATCAGTTTATAGCTGATTTCAATATCAGTGAATTGCCCTTGCGCGCCCCCTAAAATTTGGTGTATCATTACGCGGCCGTGCTTGAGGCAACTGCGTTTTCCTTCTGCGCCTGCGGTCAGTAAAACAGCACCCATTGAAGCGGCTAAACCAGTACAAATAGTTGCTACATCGGGTACTACATACTGCATTACATCGTATATACCCATTCCTGCAATGACAGAGCCACCCGGACTATTGATATACATTTGGATGTCACGGTTAGGGTCTGTTGATTCTAAAAACAACAACTGCGCTTGCACAATGTTGGCAACGCTATCAGTAACAGGCACACCAAAAAAGATGATTCTATCCATCATTAGGCGAGAGAATACATCTAGTGCAGTTGCGTTCATTGGGCGTTCCTCTATGATGTATGGGGTGAAATTGCTTGGTGTCATCAAGGCTGCGTTCATATATCGGTCTACATGCACTCCGCCAATATTTTGATGCTTTACCGCATATTTTCTAAATTCTTTTCCAAGATTCATAAAAATAAAATTACTTTTGATTAATAGCAATACTTAAATTAGGTGAACAGGAGTAAATAGACTTAAGACATGAGATTTAAGACTTAAAACAGGAGATTTTAAGGTTCAAGATAAGCTATTTACAAATGAAGCAATAGTAGCATTAAGTACTATCTAATCATTAAATGGTACTTTTTGTTTGCTTAAAATAATGCAAGTCAATATTTTAGAACAAAATTGAGTAGCATTAATTAGTGCTTGGTACTTAAATAACAAAATTTCACCTACTTAATAGAACTGAATATTTTAACTAATTGTAGAGCAAATAGTTCATATTATAGAAACAACAAACTAGGAAAAGGAGTTTAAACATTTTTAAAAAAGCATTGGCTGTAAAGATAGACAAGTAGGAAGAAGGTATTTTTTACAATAACAACCAAAGCAATTAAATATAAAACATAAGATGTAAAAACTAGGCTAATACCCTCACTACCAATCACTTAAGGCAAGCCCAATGGTTGTTTAATTTTATCTAGCTACTTATTTTCACATTGCTTTTAATCACAACGTACTTATTCTGTAACTTCTGCTGTTTGTTCTTCTACTGTTTGTTCAGCATTATCATTACTTGTACTATCAACAGTATTATCAAACCTGATTTCTGCCTCTTTAGCCTCTTTCTCAGTCATTTTCATAAAATCTTCTATACTAATTTCTTGTTCTGCTATGTTCAATTCTGAGAATAAGTATTCTAAAATTTTCACTTCAAAGAGGTCCTCTACAACATTATTTATAAACTCTTTGTCCTTTAACTTAGCCGTTGTTTCCCTTTGAATATCTGAGATATTTGGAGGTGCTTTAAAATACTTTTTCCAATTGTTCATTAATTTTGTTTCAGTAACTGCCTTAATTTCATCTTTTGATATGTTTACCTTTGCTTGTTCGTTAACTTTATTTTTGATAAGATTCCATTTAATATTTTCCAATTGGATAGTTTTTATTTTTGTAGCATTTTCTTCGCCTATTGTATTGACAAGTTGAACATATACATCACCTAAGAGGAACTTCTCTGGTAAGCTCACATTGATTTGTTGTATAAATGCTTTTTTGATAGATTTAGCTAAGTGTTCAGTACTTAATTCCACATATTCTCTTTCAAAGCTATCTCTAATAGCATTTTCTACCCCTTCTAATGTGTAAGAATAAACGTTTTGTTCACCTAAAGCTTTTCTAAAAAATGCTTCGTCCATTTCTGCTTTTTGTAGACGTAACACCTTGCGAACAATTAGTCGGAACTTTGGAGATAGTTGTGCTATTTTTTCCGCATCTTTTAGCCCTAACAACACCTTTGCGGTTTTTTCAAATTCATTGTCTATATCATTGGCTAGGTCAATATCCATATCATCACCAACTTCCAACATTAAAAAATTAGTTTTAGCATCTCCCTCTTTAAACAAGTCTACTCTTAATAGAGAAATATTAGTAACTGCATCCGTTTTAGGTGCATTAGTAGCTTCATCCAACTCAATCAACTCAACTTCTACATTATCATTTTCTTCTATATCTTTAACCTGAACTTGAGTGCCAAGCTGTTGTCTAATATAATCAATTCTTTCTTTAATAACTTCATCACTAGGCAAAATCTTATATTTAAAAACATTTATCTTTTGCTCTGCTAAAAAAGGTAATTCAAATTCAGGGGCAGTAGCTATTTCAAAGATTATAGAGTAGGTCTTGTCAGTATTTATATCAACATCAACATTTCGTTCCTTTATAACAGGTTGCCCTAGTGAGTAAGTGCCAATTTGCTCCAATGTCTTTTTCAATTCCTCATCAATTATAGTTTGGAGAGTATTGGCCAATAAGTCATGACCAACTCTTTTTTTCAGATGGGTAAGCGGCACCATGCCTTGCCTAAAGCCTTTCCAGTTTGCTTTCTTTCGTGCATCTCTTAGAGCTTTCTCCCAACGAGGGCGGTAGTCTGTAGGTTCTATTTGTATGGTAATTAAGTAGGTGGATTGTTTGGTTGGCTCTTTCGTAACTTGCATGTTATTAAACTTTTGATAAATGCGAAAATGAGTTTTCAATCAGCTATTAAAAAAACATTGGATTTAAATAGTTGATTATTAATTGATTAGATTAAATAGCTTTTATGAGGGGAAAAGTGAAATTTAGCTGCCTTTTTTCAAAAAATAAGGCTCAAAAACAACAAAAGCCATTCAGATACCATGATCTAAATAGCTTTTGTTAAAGCATGTGCGGGAGAAGGGACTCGAACCCCCACGCCTCGCGGCACTAGATCCTAAGTCTAGCGTGTCTACCAATTCCACCACACCCGCAAAAAACTGTGCAAAGATAGTTTTTTCCAATTAAAATAGCAATAGTAGAACCAAATAAATGTGAAAATAGTTCAAAAAAAACATTGAATGGAAAAATACTGTAGGAAAGTAGTACTCTTTTTTTAAGTGGAAAAATTAGGAACAACTTTTGAATTAATTTTGAGTGTGTCAGAAAAAGAGGGATTTCATATAACAACTATTGCTCTTAGCCTTTAAAAGTTTCTCTTTCCCTACGTTTTTTTCTTTTTTACTTGATAAAAAAAGA
>JAHDHV010000149.1 GCA_020631155.1 Bacteroidota bacterium
TTAATGCCATATAAGTATATAAATGCTTACAAAAGTATAACTCATACAAAACGGTAAACTAATACAGTTCTTTACATTATCACCAACAGAAGAAACTCAAAAACACTTTGAAGAATCTATAAAGAAAACATTAAGTATTCCTGATTTGTCAAATACAGTCAAAAAGCCTAATCCAAATTTACAATCAGTGGTAAGTTGTATAAATATAGGAAAAGATATTACTATATTATTAGGAGCAGATTTAGAAAACTCTAATAAGGTTGGAATTGGCTGGAAAGGTATTCTTGATAGTAATGTTTTAAGAACCTCTAATAAAAGTATAATCTTTAAAGTTCCACATCATGGCTCGGAAGATGGTTTTGATGAAAAGATTTGGACTCGTCTAGTAAAAAAAGATTTTGCATATCTAACAACGACTCCAATGGTGAGAGGGGCTAACACATTACTGCCTACTATTGACATGATAAAAAATATTTGCAATTTTACTCCTAACTTCTATATAACATCTAATCCATATTCAAATAAAACGAGCAAACACCCAAGAAAAGTACAAAAAATGTTTAACTCCTTAGGTTTAATATCAAAAATCCCTAATATTGCTTATGAATTCGGACAAGTACGATTTAGAAAAAATTTAAAGGAGAATAATAGCCCTATTACAGTTGAACTTTTTGGGAATGCACAAAAAATAAACTGTAATAGCTTCAAAAGCTAGAATAACTTTTTTGAAACAGTAGTCTTACAAAACAATTACTTGATGCCCCCCCCCTTCCTCACCGAGCACTAAAAAAACCTCTACAAAAAGACCTATTTCAGTCTTTCTATAGAGGTTTCTAAATTTGGCTTGAGTTCAATCACTGATAATCAAGCAAATAAGTAGTTTATTTTCAAAAATTCTACTCATCCCCTTCTCCTGAATTTGGATCACCTTCTGGCGGAATTGGTGCGTTGGGGTCAAAATTTGGATCACCTTCTGGCGGAATTGGTGCGTTGGGGTCAAAATTTGGATCACCTTCTGGCGGCATCGGTGCATTGGGATCGAAGTTCGGATCGCCTTGCGGTGGCATCGGTGCATTTGGGTCAAAATTTGGATCGCCATCTGGTGGCATCGGTGCATTGGGATCGAAGTTCGGATCGCCTTGCGGTGGCATCGGTGCATTGGGGTCAAAACTTGGATCACCTTCTGGCGGCATCGGTGCATTGGGGTCAAAGTTTGGATCGAAGTTCGGATCGCCTTGTGGTGGCATCGGTGCATTGGGGTCGAAATTTGGATCGCCTTGTGGTGGCATCGGTGCATTGGGGTCAAAATTTGGATCGAAATTCGGATCGCCATCTGGCGGCATTGGCGCGTTGGGATCGAAATTTGGATTGCTTTGTATTGGATTTTCGGCATCAATCATTCGGAATACAAAGTCGTTGCGTTTTGCCATCGGACATAAACCGTACATATAGGCTAAGTTGCGCTTGTCGTCTTTTTGTCGGCGTTTGCCTTCTTTAATTTTGCCTAGTTTTTGGTTAAATTCAGGGTCGGAGCTGATGCATTGTAGTTTGTCTTTTCGATAGGTGAAAAAGTACCACATGCTTTGCCCAACTTCGTCTTTATCCATTTCTAAATAAACATTAAAAAAGTTACCGCTTCTTCTAATACCAAATTCAACATAACCATTGGTGGTTCGATTAACCGCTTTTTCGCCTGTAAAAGATACGCCAAATCGCCCTTTGGAACGCAGAGTGCGCGAGGTAGTATCCCAAACCATATTGAGGTGTGTCAGTAAGATTGTATGGTCTAGTCCTTTAATTTTTTGATTGACATAACCATAGCTTTTGATCATATTATTAAAATCTTCAAACTTTTTATCGTCTACTAATTGAGTGGCAGGCTGTGTAAATGCATTGGTATTGTATTCTACTTCGTCTTTGTCTACATTGTAGGAACGGATGGTTTCGCCGACTTTTTCTAGTAGTTTTTTATCGAACATAAAGTCCAAACCCACTACCATATCTTTAAATTCAAATTCATTGGTAAATACATCGGCATTAAAAAATCCTGCTGCGTCTACATCTACCATGCCATGCGTACCTAAATCAAAGCGGCCTTCGCCATTTATTTTTCCGTCATTGTCTTCAAAGGTAAGGATATTACCCTTAAAAGTTTTTCCCTCCAGTTTGTCTTGTGAAGCTACTCGATAGCTATTTTTTTCAGGGTCAAATTCCAATTCGCCTGTGGTTTGGAATAGTTTCCAATCTAAAGGCGTGCGTTTTTTAGATAAAAAGGAAGGATACAACACTAAAGAATCCATATCTTGAGTAACGCCAAATAACAAGGTATCGGTGCGCTCGCCAATTGGTGTACTTACGTCAATTTGCACATTGTTGGGGTCAATTTGGTCGGTGAAATAGAACCATTCATCCTCAATTTGCTTGGTTTTCAATTTAAGGTTGGCATAGCCATCAAAGGTCAAAAATGGTTTGCGGCCATCCAATATTGCTTGTCCTTTAAAATTGATGCGTTTGCTTAACTTAAATTTTCTTTTTTCACCAATCGAACCTACGCCGTAGGTATAATACTGCCCTTTTTGTACTTTATCTTTTTTACGTCTTTTTTTCTTTTTCTTACCTTTTTCCTCTTCCTGAGCAGCAATCAAACCGCCTTTGTTTTCTTCTTCTGCCTTTTTATCTGCTTTTTCGTCTTTTTTATCCTTAGTTTCCTTATCCTTCTTTTTCTTATCTTTCTTCCCCTTTTTCTTTTTATCCTTTCCTTCCGCTTTTTCAGTGCCTTCTGCCTCTGCTTGCTTAGCTGCTTCTTCGGCTGCTAACCTTTCTGCCTCTGCCGCCTCTTCTTCTTCATTCACTTCTTTAGTCATCAACATATCGAAAAAGATTTTTTGCTTTTTCATCTTTTTCCCCTTGTATTTATATTCCCCCTTCCCTTCAAATTCGTTGATGCTTTTAATGGTAATGGTGGCATCTGAAATACGATGTTGTTCATTCACTGTGTCCATAACCATCAGCGCATTTTCAAGGGTTTTAAATTGTGCATCTTGCAAAAGCGTCAGCTTCGTACCTTCGGGGCGAATTTTGGCATCTGCTACCTTGATGTAAGGAATCCCGTCAATTTCGATGGTATTGTCACGCAGGTTGACAACACCGCCCGATGCCCTAAACTTTAAGCCCCCTTGCTGTGGGTGGGTAGATTCAAAGTAGGTAACAGTATCGTCAGGCATCCGCAGGTTAACGAGTTGATCGTTCATTAACCAGTAAAATTCTTTTACCTCAGCCTTATACATATTGTAGGGAAAAATAATAGGAATACTTTTGCCATTTGCCCTAAACTCGCCTTCCATATTGTCCATATTCACTTTTGAGCGCACATTATAGGAGTTGAAAGCAACGCGAGCAGCATCTTCATTTTTAATCACCAAGTCAGAAGAATCGGCTAAAAAGGTAGCGGAAGTATATCGAAAATGCCTAGAGCGAATGGAGGCCTCCGCCCAGTTCATCGTTCCTGAGCCTTTCATACCATTGGCAGTAACAGCTAAATGCCCTCTAAAAGTAACACCATTTTCAAAAATGAAAAACGGATTTTCTTTCATTTCCACCAGCAAACTATCTTTAGATGGCAGCCATTTTACTTTTACATCGCTATTGTAAACTTGTGGAAATTCAATGTCGCCAATGGTACTACGGGTCACATAAAAAGAATCGGCAACGGTGAGCATCGAATCGGGTAGGAATATAAATTTATCGGATAATACGGTACTGGCTAAATACTCCAATTTCCCTTCTCCAATCAGCCCTTTGTTACTCATCGTGACTTTGCCTGTAAAATTGCCTTTGCCATAAGAAGGTACGGCTTCATTGCTCAATTCATTAACAAAACCGAGTGAATTATCGGGTTGTAGACTTAGGGCTTGTTCCATTTCTGGAAAAATATTGCCTGCTACCATTTTGCCCTTAAAATACAATTGATCGGGTTGAATTTCGTCTAAGTTGGTAATTCTAAATGGATCGAGCTTAAAATAAAAGGTATCTTTTTTATAGGCTCCGTTAAATAATTTTTTGCTATTGTAATAGACATAAGCATTGCCTGTACTGTTAAAAATAGGAAATTCAGGCTTGCTTTTTCGCCCCGATTTATTGTCGGATTCATCCACAAGAAGTAGCCCTGTAATGTCTCTAATAGCGGTGTTAATAGGATATAAATTGCCCGCAACGGTCTTACGTTTGTGGGTTTCATCCACCAAATAAATTTGCATTTCATCAATAGAATCCAGCTTTATTTGGAAATTATTGTAATCAAACTTAAAATCATGACCGCTAAAATCCACATTTCCAGCCACAACCCCACCATCAAATTTCATATCTCTATTTCTATAAATGCGTGTTAATCCTTTTTGTGGATGCAAATACACCCGTTGCGAATCACTCAACGCAATTTTTTTCACCCCTGTTACCAGCAGTTCTTTTTCATCCAAATTCAATTGTCCATTGTCATCGCCAGTGGTAGAAGTAATGATGATACGGTCAAAATCTACATCGCCTTTATCCGCTTTTAGGTAATGATATAATTTGTCACGAACTGTAATTTCCTGTTTTTCAGAATCATAATAAATAAAACCATCTTCTACCATTTTAAAAATCGTACCTGTAATATTGCGCGCCGAATACTTGGGATTCATATATTTTGCAAAATCCTCTGCATTGACTTTACGTTGCTTGCCTCCCGAAGAAAACTTATACAAGCGCACCAGAGGGTTTTCTCCCGTTTTTCGGTAGTCATGTAAGCGTTTAGAAGAAAAAGATTCAAAAGACTCAAAAGAAACAGGAATCGTTTCTAGTTCAGATACCATTTTAAAATTCACCAAGGGCGTATTAATTTTCCAGAAAATAGCATCTAATTTGGCTTCAAGTTTATGGAAAGAGGACATAAAAGCGATTTTTGCACTTGCACTTGTATTGTCACGCACCAATCGCAATTCCTGATCGCTCATCAAATATTTGAGGTTAACCGTAGGGTGATAAATGGAGTCTTCGGCAAAATAGAGGGAAACCGCCGTATTTTTAGCATTGATTTGACTTAACTCCTTCACCACAAATCGGTCTGCTTTTGCCCGAATAATGCGGCGGTCATCCTTTGAGTAAAAATCAACTGTAGCACGCTGTAGGCTATCTCCAAAGCCGATGACTGTTTTTCCTTTCAAGCCAAAACCACTGATAAATTCTACCTGTGGAGCTAAGTTGTTCATTACAATATCCAGTTCATAAGAGTAAAATTCTGGATACATATATTGTCCTGAAATTTTTGCACCTAGCTTATCTCGCAATCGTCCTTTTAAGGGGCGATTAAAATATTCTTTATGGTAAAAAATCGCATCTTCTACTGCATAGCGACTTTGTTTAAGGTCTATTTCATACACTCCAATTTCAGCATATACTTGGTTAGGATCAAGCCCTACACGCTCCCAAGTCACCTTCCCTTCTTGCCCCTTCCATTTGTACTCCAAAGGGTAATAATCGCCTGTTGTAGCTACCACCGAAACGCTATCTTTAAGGGTCATTCCTAGCAAACTGCCGTCCTCAATCGTTACTTTTGGTACTTTGTTGTCATAGGAAAAATTGTAGTCTACACTCTGCATTTGCCACGACTTTCCAGAGGTTTTGTAAAGGGTTTCCCCCGTAAAAAAGTTGATCGAAAAATCGGTGAAGTGGGTAAATTTATTGAACTTCCCCTTATTAGCCGAAGCAGCCATATCAGATACAATGCCGTGCCAGCCTTCAAATTTTTGGGTAAACGTACCTGTTCCAACCAGAGCGTTCATACCAGCAAGATATTGGCTAAAATGTGGTGTAATCCGCATCCGCTTTGTTAGCATCGTATTGCAGTTTAGAATAATTTGGTCAACATGGTCAGGGCTGATGGTACCTGCCTTACAGTTGCCAATAAATTCTTCTGCTATCTTATTGACATCAGAGCGTTTGATTTTATTTAAATAATCGGCAAGTTCTTTGTAAAAGTCACTAGGGTTGGTGGAAAATTGTAAGGCCTCATTGCAAGCATCTTCCTCTATTGCCGTTGATACAATGTTATTGGCAAAAGTGAAAGCGGTAGGTGATAAGGTAATGAATAAAATGGCTATCGCAATAAAAGAACTGATTTTCTTCATAATTTTTATGCAATTTGAAAAAAGATTTTTAGGTTTTGGAGTTGCAAGGTTTTAAGGTTGTAAAGTTGTAAAGTTGTAAAGTTGTAAAGTTAAAAGGTTTTATTTTTTTTTAATAAATTTCAAATCCAATACTTTTTACTTTATTAATCAAAACTATACAAAATTTAAATAAATTATTATTTTTGTTTTTATTAATGAAATAAAAGGCGAAAAGCCAATTTAGTTCCAAACTCTAATAAGGTTAAAAAGTTTAAAGTTTTTATTTTTAATAAAAAAAAAATATTTATTTGAAACAAATAATCAAAAAGCTAAAAAGCCAAAAGTCTAAACAGCCAAAAAGCTTTTTTGCAAAACCAACACTGTCCAATTGTTTTTTACTAACGTATCTACACATTTTAAATTATGTGTATTGGCTTTATCTTCAATAGCAGGAATGTCTTTTTGTAAAATACCACTAAGCAACAAGTAAGTTGTTAACTGTTGCTTAAGGGCAGCGACTAATGCATCGAAACTTTGTAAAATTACATTTCTATTGATATTGGCTAATATAATATCAAAATGAGCATCTTTAGGAATTTGTTCTTGACTACCTAAGATGGTTTGAATATTGGTGAGTTGATTGAGGTGAATATTTTTTAAGGTATTTTCATACGACCAAGGATCATAGTCAATAGCCATAACTTCTTTTGCCTGCAATAGCGATGCCATAATTGCCAAAATACCCGTTCCACAGCCAAAATCTAGCACTTTTTTTTCGGGAAAATGCGCCCTCATGTCCAACATTTTTGCCAACATCAAAGAAGTTGTTTCGTGATGACCAGTGCCAAATGCCATTTCAGGGGAAATGATAATTTCATGGTCAAAGTGTTCTGTAACTTCGTGAAAAGGAGCTTTAACAATCACCTGATTGCCTAGTTTCATGGGCGGAAAATTACTTTCCCACACTTGATTCCAATTTTGCTGTTCAATGGTTTCAGTTGCCAACAGTTGTACAGGAACTTGCGCCTTATAACGCTGCAATAAAACCTCAACTGCTTTTGCATCATATTGATTTTCAGGGATATAGGCTTTTAATCCTATGGCAGTTTCTTCAAAACCTTCGTATTGTAGTACTGTTAATTCGGCAGTTAAAATATCGGTATAAGGAGTGCGTTGGGTGTTAGGTATAGCTATTTCGATAACAATATAGGTTTCGGTGGTATTGGTAAATGATTGTTCGGACATAAGAATCGTCTTTGTAAGATTTGGTTTAATTATTTTAGACGGGAGATAGGAGACTTTTACAATTGTGAATTAGAAACAATCTAACATCTAATCACTAAGCTCTAATTTCTAACTCTTGTACACATCCATTGTCTGTTGTGCCATATTTTGAGGGGTGAACTGTTTCGCATACTCCCAACCTGCTTTCACCATTTTGTTATTCAATTCCTCATCTGTCAGCACTTGTTCAATGGCATTCGCTATTGCTTCTACATTATACGGCTCAACGTAAATAGAGTTCGGGCCACCCGCTTCCTCCAAACAAGAACCTGTTGCAGCAATCACCGCCGTTTGACTGGCTAAGGCTTCTACTAAGGGCAAACCAAAGCCTTCAAAAACGGAAGGGTAAACCACTGTCTCCGCTTTACGATAAAGAATCGGCAATTGTTTGGTCGGCACATCTGTTAAGAAAATGACTTGCTTTTCCAATTGCTTTTCAGCAATATAAGCCTGCACTTTTTCCTTATATTTCTTCCCCTCTCCCACTACAACTAAAGGAACATCCAACTTAGATTTCAACAATTCAACTGCTTTTACCAAACTCAACAAATTTTTTCGCTCAATAATAGAACCCACATAAAGAATAAATTGCTGAGGTAATTGATTCAAAATTTGGTATCGTTCATCGGGAAAAAAACCATGTTGTAGGTAAATTAAATCACTATAATCATAGAAAATGGGATTACAAGTTGGATAAATTACCTTTATTTTTTCAGCAGCAACCCCTAAAAATTGAACAATATCGCGCTTTGTTTGCTCACTCACCGCAATAATACGATCAGCGACTTGACAACTGTGCATCCATTTTTGGCGATACATCCATCTATCAAAAAAAGGATACAGCTTAGGGTAGCGAAATGAAATCAAATCGTGCATTGTTACGACTTTCTTTCCCTCAATATGGTAACTATCAAAGGGCAGTTCGTGGCTCAAGCCGTGATACACATCTAACTCATCTTTGGCTAAATATTGACCGAGTTGCAAGCTCCGCCACAAGCTGCCACCAAAGTACTGATCCATTTTTTTTTGTGGGCTTTTGATAATGAAGGGAGTGTTCAACTGTGTAGCTTCAAGCAATACAATAGAAGGCTGTTTAGGAGTGTATAAAAAATATTCATGTTCAGGATATTGCTTGACAATGGCTTGCAGTAGGCTTCGGCTGTAATTGCCTAGTCCTGTGTCGTTGAAAAATGCTCTTTTGGCATCAAAACCTATTTTCATATTCTTGAGTTCTTGGGTTAAACAAATCCGCTGTAGAGATAATTCGTGAATTATCTCTACAGCCATCACATTAAAGACGTTATTTATAGCATTTGAGTACTTAAATTGACAAGGGAGCGCAAATTTCTTTATTTTTTTATTCTTCTAAAAATTAGGAATGTTAGTTTTGCAAAAAAAGTGGTGTATGAAGTCATTTGAACGAAGCCCTAAGCAAACTGTTGAGGGGCAGCATAAAAAAATTTTTATTTTTTCAGAAAAAGAGGAAATAGACAGTAATATAGATAAAAAAACGGTTCATTCGTTTGGGGAAGAATGGGAGAAGTTTCATCATTTTTCGGAAGAACTGATTCAACAAGCAGGCGAGCAGTATTTTGATATTGTGCCAGAAAGTGTGTTGAAGGATGCCTATATGATAGACATTGGTTGCGGTTCGGGGCGTTGGACGAAGTATTTGCACGACAAAGTTGCTTTTATTGAAGCGGTAGACCCTAGCAATGCGATTTTTTATGCCGACCGACTGTTAGCAAATGTGGGTAATGTGCGCCTGAGCAAAGCATCGGTCGAAAGCCTGCCTTTCGCGGATGAAAGCTTCGATTTTGGTATGGCGGTTGGCGTATTGCATCACATCCCTGATACGGCGGAAGCCTTGCGTGCTTGTGTTCAAAAAATTAAAAAAGGTGGATATTTTTATGTATATATTTACTACAATTTGGATAATAGAGGCTGGGCATACAAATCCATTTTTAAGGTTGTCAATGTAGTTAGACGCTTTATTTCTGGTCTTCCCCCAAAACCCAAAAAAGTACTTTGCGATGCTATTGCAATACTGATTTATATGCCTATGATTTTATTGGTTCGTTTGTTGAAACTATTGGGATTCAATCAGTTAGCAGATAAGTTGCCATTAAGTTATTATGCTGACAAGGATTTCTACATGGTTCGCAATGATGCATTAGACCGCTTTGGAACGCCTTTGGAACATCGCTTTTCTAAAACAGAAATTCAACAAATGATGGAAAATGTGGGATTATCTGACATTGTTTTTTCAGAGCAAATGCCTTATTATCATGCCATTGGAAAACGGGTTTAAATAAATTTCAAAAGGGTACACAAAAGTTATCACTTTTTACTAAGTATTTTTTTTGTTTGGATTTGCACAAAAGAAGCACAAGAACGATATTTTTGACAAGCGTTTTTGCTTGCTTTTTGGGCGAAGCAAAAAGTAAGTCGCCGAAGACAATCGTGGAATTATCAGACACTTTTTCGGCGAGGGTTTCAGGAATATTTAAATACATTTACTCCCTAAACAAAACAAGCAAACACTCAAAAAAACTACTTCTTTAATTTGTGTACCCTTTTCAAAAATAAATTTTGTTGAACATAAAAAAGGAAGAATGACAGCCCCCCTTTACTTTTTTTATAATTGACAACTATACTGAAATTCTTCACTACAAAGACCAATCTATAGGCTCTTTACCTTGTTCTTTTAAAATTTCATTGGCTTTAGAAAAATGTTTGCAGCCAAAAAAGTAGCGTGATGATAAAGGAGACGGGTGTCCAGAAGCTAAAATATGATGTTTATTTTTATCAATCAAAGCAGCTTTTTTCTTAGCAAAATTACCCCACAACATAAATACCAGTCCTTCACGTTCTTCGGATAATTTACGAATAGCAGCATCCGTAAAAGTCTGCCAACCAATTTTTTGGTGCGAAGCCGCTCGATTTGCTTGTACGGTCAGCATCGCATTGAGTAAAAATACGCCCTGATCCGCCCATTTTTCCAAATTACCCGACTTAGGAATCTCCATTCCTATATCCTTATTGAGTTCTTTGTAAATATTTCTTAAAGATGGTGGCGTTTTCACCCCATCGGCAACCGAAAAGCAAAGCCCATGCGCTTGTCCGGGGCCGTGATAAGGGTCTTGCCCTAAAATAACGACCTTAACTTTGTCAAAAGGTGTACGATTGAAGGCATTAAAAATAAGTGGACCCGGTGGGTAAACAGTCGTTCCTTTCTTTTTTTCATTCAACAAAAACTGCTTAATGGCTGCAAAATAAGGCTGCTGAAATTCCGCTTTCAACGCTTCCAACCAACTTTCCTCTATTTGTGGTTTAATTTTTTCCATATTTAATGTGTGTGTTTAAGTTTTGTGTTGAGAAGTATCTAAATATAGGGTGAAATTAAGCAAAAAAATGGAATCTTAAAACTAAAATTAGTAACAAAATACTATTTTTTTGACTTTTGAACTAAACAACTGATCATATGCAATAAAATTGGCGTGCTTAGGAACTTTATTGGTATGATTTCTGTTTTTTTTATTGAAAAAGCTGTATATTTGCAGCCGTTGTTGAAAATTTGTGAAACTCTTTTTCTAATAAAAAAAACAAATTTAACAACAAAAAGATACATAAGGTCCTGTAGCTCAATTGGAGAGAGCATCTGCCTTCTAAGCAGAGGGTTCCAGGTTCGAGTCCTGGCAGGATCACATTTAAAAAGTCATAAAGCGTTGAAAATCAACAATTTATGACTTTTTTTTATGCCTCAAAACCCTAAACGTTCACGTACACTTACACGTTCACAGCCGACTATTTAGCCCTTTTTTTTGCCATAATTATAACCCCATTGAAGCTTTTTTCTTTTGACACAAACATGACATAAAAAGCTATTTTTATCATAAAAAATTTTAACACATATTAAAAGCAACGAAAAAAGCCTATCTATCACTATGGATAAATAGACTTTCTTTCTAAAATTAAAAGTGCTTTTTAAGCTTCGCATGATGAAAAGTGAAAACAAAAAGAGCTTAAAATTTAGTAGCTGTTAACTATTCTCCACTATCTTAATTTCTTCATCTGTGAGGCCGTAGAGTTGATAAACCATTTGGTCAATTTCTTTGTCGGTTTGGTTGATGGTGTTTTGTAAAGTGCTTGCTTTGGCTTTTTCTTCTTTAAATAATTTTAATAGTTCCATTTCTTCTCTCATTCCTAACTTGATTTTAGCTTTTTTAAGTTCTGCTAAAAATGCTTTTGTGTCTAAAGTGTGCCATGATGTCATTTTTCTACTAACTTTAGGTAACTCGTACTTGGCTTGTAATAAGTCCAAAATATTATTAACAATTTCTTGTTTTTCGCTATTTAGTTTTAGCATTTTGTTTGTCTTTTCAATAAATGTTTGCTGTCCTGATTCTGGTATTTTTTTTATTGGAAATTTACGTAAATCTTTTAATATTATTTTTGGAAACATTTTTCTTACTGATTTAGCAGTATTTTTTACAAAAAAATACGCCATCAACGAACTATTTAAAATTGCTAAAACATACTTCAAGGAAATATTATTCTCATTTGATTTTTTTATTGCTATATTACTCATATTAAATAAAAAAGTGTCATCAGTATATGTAGCAATAATTGAATTTGGAAACTTTCCTGTAATTTCTCTTATTATGATTGTGCCATTTGTAAACAAGTCAAATGTTCTTGGAGCTGCTAAATGTTCTCCATACCTGAGAAAACTTCCTGAATGAGATAAATAGTACCTTGAAACATCTCTACCTTCTAAATAAGGATAAGTTTCATCATCAAATCTATACCTGTGGTCAAAAGGTCGATTCTTGACATCATCTCTACTTTGTTTTGGTTTTCCTTTTCCTGTTTCATAAGCTTTCAAACCTGCCTTTATTATTGTTAGTTTATCTAAGATTATTGAGTTTTCTCTAAGTTTATCAGACAACATTTTACTAATATCATCAGAAAATACACGAAACTCTAAGCCATCATTACCTTTAAAATCATCTTGATTTCTGGTATGAGATAGCTTGAACTCCTTTGATTCACTTAAATAAACATTGATTCTATTATTATCGTTTTGACCTTTTCTTGCATTTAAAATGATGGTTTCTACACTAACCCCCTCAAAAGAATATCCTGCCAGATTTACTATACCCTCTACAATAGAAGATTTCAAAATATACTCTCTTAATCCTTTTGCAGAAAAGACCATTAACCAAGCATTAGGAACAATTAAACCATAAAAGCCACTTGTTTTGATAATATTAATGCTTTTTTCTATAAACAGTAGATAGGTATTTACTTGATATTCAGCAGAATTATAATTTACTGTATAGTAGTCTTTTTCTGATTGTCCTATTTTTTCCCTTGCAAAAACATACGGCGGATTACCTATCACTACATCAAAGCCCCCTTTTTCAAACACTTTAGGAAACTCTTTTTTCCAATCAAAAGCCTTTTCCCCTGCTAT
>JAHDHV010000150.1 GCA_020631155.1 Bacteroidota bacterium
AGAGTATCACCTTAGGAGATTTTAGCTGTGAATGAGATTTTTAGCAAAAAAAAATTTCACTGTCTTGATTTTTTTGTTTCTTTTTTTATCAAGTAAAAAAGAAACAAACGTAGGGACAGGGACACTTTTTAAGGTTAAGAGCAATAGTTGTTATATGACATCCCTCTTTTTCTGACACACTCTACTTATTTTAACAACTCATAGGTTCATGATTAGTAGATTCGTGATTCGTTTTTGGACGTTTTTTACTGATTGATTTCTTTTTGGATATTTTCTGTAACGAAGGCTTTAGCCGTTATAGTTTTTGTAAAAAATTAACAATCAAAAATTTATACATACAATAAGGTTCGAAAATTAATTTCCAATTTCTGATCGCTGATCGCTAATTTCTAAAAGCTAAATATCCAAAAGTCTAAATAGCAATCTTAGAACTAAAGTGTTAGGAAGTAAATAAAACATACCCAGTTTATCTCATGGAACACAATTAAAGAAAGATATATTTAAAAGCCAATTTATCATTCATTTTCAATAATATTGTTTATATTTCCCAAGAAATTAATGGCATATTTAGTAATAAATCACGAATCTACGAACTTATGGCAAATAAGCAACAAAAGCATTTTACCATTATTGACATTCAATTTACGGGAGCTAGTCCTCGCAGGGACTATATTGTGGAGCTATCGCTTATAAAACATGATGGAAATGCCATTATTGACCATTTCCATACCTTAATTAATCCTGAAAAAAAACTGTCTGATTTTTTACTAGCCCTATTTCACCTTTCTGCTAATGCCCTAGAAAAAGCACCAACTTTTCTAGAAATTGCCACACAAGTAGCTGATTTTACAAAAGGTACGATCTTAGTTGGTTTGAATATTCGTAGAATATATGCATTATTAAAAAAGGAAATGAAACAGGCCGAACAAACTCTGCAACTCAAACATATTTGTATATCACAATTGATTGAAGAAAACTTTTCGGTTCAACATCCCAAAACATTGAGTAGTGTTTGCAAAGATTTACAGATTCCCTTTAATGCTAAAAATGGTTTAAAAGAAAAAACGACCGCTTTGGCAGCTATTTTTGAGCAACTTTTTTTAAAAAAACATACTGAAATTAACAATAGTGTTTTGCATAATATTGCTATGGCTACCAAATATCCCATACATTTACCTCGCGAAAAAATTGAGGACTTACCCAGAGCAGTTGGCGTTTACTATTTTTTAAACCACAAAGGGCAAATTATATATTTGGGAAAAAGTAAAAATATCCGACAGCGTATTTTAAGTCACTTCAATACGGATTTACAATCTTCCAAAAAACAAAAAATGAAGGCCAATATTTATGATGTGCAGTACAAATTAACAGGCAGCGAATTAACAGCTTTACTGCTCGAATCCGATGAAATTAAACGCTTTATGCCTACCTTTAATCGAGCGCAAAGACGGAAAAAGTATCGCTTTGGTTTGTATTTATCCGTAAATGAGGAAGGGTATAAAAATCTGACTATCAGCACTATAAAATTAAATCAGTATCCATTGATTAAATTTACTTCTCAATGGAAAGCAACCAGTTTTTTATTATACAATGCTGCTCACTATGGTTTGCGGCTGGATTTGTGTGGTATTCCTACCTTTGAAAAGTGGTTTAGTAATAGTGGTTTTGAAGAAGAAGATTTTATTATGGAAAAAGAAGAGGTAGGCAGCTATAATGAAAAGGTAAATAATTTCATTCAAGCTTATAGCTATATATACCCCAATATGTTGATTGTGGAAAATGGGCGGAGTGAAACGGAATATTCTGTCGTTTTAATCGCTAATAATCACTATCAAGGCTATGGCTATTTGCCCAGTGAAGTGCTGGAAGAATTTGAAAAAAACTTACAAATTGCATCCATTTTATCCTATATCATCCCATTTAGAGATAATCCTGATGTGCAGAATATTATTAGAAGTTATTTAAAAAAACAAGAGAAAAGCAATAAACATCTTAAATTGATTCAGTTTTCTGAGACTTGAGATTTTTTGATTTCGGATTTTAGAAATCATAAATTATACTTCACCAATCAACAGGTTAATCATTTTAAATTATAATTCCTTAATTAAACAGACTACTATTGAATCATCTATCACAACTTTTTCTCCATATTCTAATGGTTTTGAATTGCTTACTAATCCATTTCTATCTGGTTTGTAATTTCTATTGATATACATTTTTTGTGCAGCACCATAATCTTTGGTCACTCCAAATCCTATCCCTGCATAATCTGATACTTTCTTAATTCTTTTTTCTGCTTCATCCATCATACAACTAGCGATTCCCTTTCTTTGATATTTTTTCAATACATTCATATCTACTATTTCTGGAATTTTTCTTTCCCTAAATGGGATATAATCTGATGTCCATTGTATTGTTAAGTATCCTACAAATTCTTTCTCTAATTCCGCTATAATTACATCTCTTTTTCCTTCTTTTTGAAGCTTCAAATATAGCTCATATTGAGCTATTGGCTTAGTCCATCCTTGTTTTTTAAAAGCTTCACTAATCTTTTCACAGTCCTCTTTTAGTAATTTACGCAATACTATTTTGTCTTTCATCTTAAAGCTATTTTCTTATGAAAAATACACATTTATAGTCATATGACGGCTAAAGCAGTCGCTATAGAAATCATCCAAAGAGAAATGCTCTATCAAAAATATTGCCCTGAATTCACAAATTAGGAAGCACTAATTTCTATTTTCTAAATTCTAATATCTAACTTCTAAATCTCAAATGAGTGTGTCAAGGATTTAGGGAATAACAAAATATTTTCAAATAAAAGGAGAATCTTTACTTTTTCCTAAAATAAGATATTCTTTTTTTTTGCTGGCGTTGAAGAGCGACCTTGAAAGTTTTTGCGTTAAGAAAATGGATAGGAGCATCGTTAAGAAATATCCGCAGTGATACGGATTTTAAAAACCCAACTAATTTAAATTAAAGTTTTAAGCTCTGACTATCAATTACTTATTTTGATTTAAAAAAGGAGTATCGCCTTAGGAGATTTTAGATGCTCCTATCCATTTTTAGCGAAAAAGTTTCGCCGTCTTGATTTTTTTCTTTCTTTTTTTATCAAGAAAAAAAGGAAAAAAACGTAGGTAAAGCAACACTTTGTAAGATTAAGACAAATAGCTATTATAGGAAATCCCTCTTTTTTTGACACACTCATCTCAAATAATCATCCCTGCTGCTACGGTTTCGTTTGTTGCTTCGTCTACGATGATGACACTGCCCGTAACGCGATTGCGGCGGTAGGTGTCGTAGAATAAAGGTTGGGTTGTACGGATGGAAATGCGCGCTAAATCATTGAGACCAATAACTTTGGCATCTTCCATGCGGTGCAAGGTATTAATATTAACTTTATATTTTACTTCTTTAATAATACAGCGCACATCTTTTGTGGTGTGTTTTAAGGCATATTTTCCTCTAGGAATTAACTTTTTGCGGCTCAACCAACAAATCATTATATCTAAATCCTGCCCTACTTTGGGAATGTTATTAGTACGCACTAACATATCGCCTCTACTAATATCTAAATCATCATCAATACGTATAGTTACAGACATGGGGCAAAAGGCTTCTTCTACAGCCCCATCAAAGGTATCAATGGCAGTGATGGTCGTAGTGAAACCAGAAGGCAACACCATAATTTCATCGCCCGGCTTGAAAACACCGCCAGCAATGCGCCCTGCGTACCCTCTATAGTCGTGAAACTCATCCGTTTGTGGGCGAATTACGCACTGCACAGGAAAGCGACAGTCAATATGGTTATGATCGCCTGCAATGTGCACATTTTCCAATAAATACATCAAGGTTGGCCCTTGATACCAGTCCATATGCTTCGAGCGTTTCACCACATTATCCCCTTTCAAGGCACTAATTGGGATAAAATGCACATCGGTTAATTGCAATTTGGCAGAAAACTCGCGAAAATCTTGTTTGATATTTTCAAATGCATCTTCTTGATAATCAACCAAATCCATTTTATTAACACACACAACAACATGTGGTATTCTCAATAAAGAGGAAATAAACAAATGTCTACGGCTTTGCTCCAACATACCTTTGCGTGCATCTACCAAAACTATCGCCAAACTTGCCGTAGAAGCCCCTGTCACCATATTTCGCGTATACTGCACATGCCCCGGTGTATCCGCAATGATAAATTTGCGCTTGGGCGTTGCAAAATAGCGGTAAGCCACATCAATCGTAATGCCTTGTTCACGCTCGGCTTTCAGTCCGTCTGTCAACAAAGCTAAATTGACTTCCTCCTCCCCTCGCCTTTCACTCACCTTTTTGATGGTTTCAAATTGGTCTTCAAATATAGATTTGCTATCATAAAGTAAGCGTCCAATGAGCGTACTTTTACCGTCATCTACACTTCCTGCGGTAGAAAAACGCAGCAAGTCCATGTTTAAATAAGCTTTTGCCTGAGTCATTATATATTTAAAATTATTTATTTGCTGTATTATGTGGAGTAATTATCATCATTGACGAAGACCATAGACGTATTGCAATACGTCTCTACTTTGGCGTAATCTCTAAAAATACCCTTCTTTTTTGCGGTCTTCCATTGAGGTTTCGGAGCGTTTATCATCTGCACGGCCGCCGCGTTCCGTAATTCTGGTACTTGCTACTTCGTCAATGATTTTTTCTAGGGTATCTGCTTCTGAAAGTGATGCGCCTGTGCTTGTCATATCGCCGATGGTGCGAAAGCGTACCATACACTCTTTGGCTTCTTCGCCTTCTTTTTCGGGTAAATGCGCCGATTTGGATAAAATAACACCGCCTCTATTGACACACACCCGTTTATGAGCAAAATATAGGGATGGAATAGGCAGATTTTCATGTAAAATGTATTGCCAAATGTCCATTTCCGTCCAATTACTTAGAGGGAAAACTCGAAAATGTTCGCCCATATTTTTGCGTCCGTTGAAGATGTTCCACAATTCGGGGCGTTGATTTTTGGGGTCCCATTGTCCAAACTCATCTCTATGGGAGAAGAAACGCTCTTTTGCTCTGGCTTTTTCCTCATCGCGCCGCGCACCGCCTAGTGCTGCATCAAAATCGTGTTTTTCAAGAGCTTCTAACAAGGTTGTTGTTTGCAAGCGAATACGACTGGCATTTACGCCCGTTTCTTCAACTGCCGTTCCTCGATCAATAGAATCTTGTACACTTGCCACAATTAATTTTGCCCCGATTCGCTCCATCATATTATCTCGAAAAGCAATGGTTTCGGGAAAATTATGTCCTGTATCTACATGCAATAAAGGAAAAGGAATACGCGAAGGATAAAAAGCTTTTCGCGCTAGGTGCGTCATCACAATGGAGTCTTTTCCACCAGAAAACATCAGTACCGGTCGCTCAAATTGCGCTGCTACCTCGCGAATCACAAAAATGCCTTCGGCTTCTAGTTCTCGTAAATGTGTTAAATTATATGAAGTCATTTATTTAGCTGTTTGGCTATTTAGCCTTTTGGATATTTAGATTTTTGGACTTTTAGATTTTTGGATATTTAGAAATTGGCTATTGAAGTATTTGAAACATCATTCGCAATTCGTAATTAAATACTGATTCTATTTTTTATAAAATCAAAAATTTGTTGAATACTATCTTCAATGCTTTGGGTGTGTGTAGGAATGGTTAAAGCAGGTTTTTCGGGAGCTTCAAAAGGTGCGCCGATGCCTGTAAAGTTTTTAATTACTCCTGCTCGCGCTTTTTTATACAAACCTTTTACATCCCTCTCCTCACAAACTTCAAGTGGGGCGTGAACAAAAATTTCTACAAAGTCCTGTTCGCCAATAATTTGTCGCGCTACATTTCTAATCCTATGCGTTGGACTAACAAAGCTGCAAATAGTAACGGTGCCTGCTTGTAAAAACAATTTGGCAACTTCGGCAATTCGGCGGATGTTTTCTTGACGATCTTCAGGAGAAAAGCCAAGATTATTATTGATACCTGAACGGATATTGTCGCCGTCTAGTACTTGGGTGAAATAGCCCTGTTGATGCAGGTGTTTTTCTAATCCCTTTGCAATGGTGCTTTTGCCTGAACCAGATAGACCTGTTAACCACAACACAACTGCCCGTTGTTTTAGGAGTTCCTCTTTATCACTGCGTTGTAGCAATTGGTCAAAAATAGGATGAATATGTGTTTTTTCTTTTGACAAAATAGATTTTTTTTTTCAATAAAAAAGCCCTTCCATAGTGGTGTTTGGAAAGGCTTTTTTGGAGTTGTTGTATATATTTATCATCAACTTGTACTGTTGCCTTTCCGTTAAATCAAGCATTCAAAATACAACAACAACAAGATAAGGTACTTAATAGATGTTTGTTGTTTAACATTGGAAAGACAATTTGCATTTTAGGCCGCAAATATCTTAGCATTTTTTCGATTATGCAAATTATTAGGGGAATTTTGTTGATGGTTTAGACTTTTGGCTCTTTAGATATTTAGACTTTTGGCTTTTTAGCTGTTTCAGAATCACTTGCTATTCGCTGATTTTATTGGTATGTTTCATTTTCTTCCTAACACTTTGTTTCTAAAATTGCTATTTAGATATTTAGACTTTTGGCTATTTAGCTTTTAGAAATTAGCTATTAGAGATCAGAAATTGGATTTTTTTCCGAACCTTTTTCCACATATAAACCACTGACTATCAATTACTTACAAGAACTATGGCGGCTAAAGCCGTCGTTACAGAACTTATTCAAAAAGAAACTAAAAAACCCTGAAAACGAATCACTAATCACTAATCCACGAACTGTTAAATAACGACAAACTGTTAGGTTGAAAACTAGAATATTTGAAACATACCGTAACTTTGCAACCTTGCAAACTCCAAAAAAGTACAGCACTTGAAATATACCAACAATCTCACGTCTCACGTCTTATATCTAAATTAGTCATTCAATTTTAGTACGGCTAAAAATGCTTTCTGTGGAACTTGAACGGTTCCGATCTGACGCATCTTTTTCTTTCCCGCTTTTTGCTTTTCCAATAATTTACGCTTACGGGTAATATCACCGCCATAACATTTTGCGGTTACATCTTTTCGCAGGGCGCGAATGGTTTCTCTTGCAATAACTTTCGCTCCGATAGCTGCCTGAATTGCAATCACAAATTGTTGTCGAGGCAATAGTTCTTTTAACTTAACACATAGTTTTCTGCCAAAGGTTGAGGCTTTAGAACGGTGAATTAAAGCGGATAATGCATCTACTTTTTCACCATTTAGCAAAATATCCAATTTTATCAAATCAGAGCGGCGATAGTCTGTCATTTGGTAATCAAAAGAAGCATAACCGCGAGAAATAGATTTTAATTTATCATAAAAATCAAAAACAATCTCGGCAAGTGGTAGATCAAAAGTAAGTTCGACACGACTTTGGGTAAGGTAAACTTGATTTTTAAGTGTTCCTCTTCTTTCAATACATAGGTTCATAATACTACCTACATATTCTGGTTTGGAAATAATTTGAGCACTAATGTAAGGTTCTTCAACATAGTTCAACATGCTCGTTTCGGGTAGATCAGAAGGATTGTTAACCAAGAGTTCCACCCCTTTTGTGGTGTAGGCATAATAAGATACGTTGGGAACGGTTGTAATGACGCTCATATCAAATTCGCGTTCTAAGCGTTCTTGTATGATTTCCAAGTGCAATAGTCCTAAAAATCCACAACGAAAACCAAAACCTAATGCCAGTGAAGTTTCAGGTTCATAAACCAAAGAAGCGTCATTAAGCTGCAACTTTTCGAGTGAATCGCGGAGGGCTTCATAATCTTCTGTATCCATTGGATAAATGCCTGCAAAAACCATTGGTTTCACATCCTCAAAACCTTGAATAGCCGTCTTACAAGGATTATCTACTGTTGTAATCGTATCACCGACCTTAATTTCTTTAGACTCTTTGATGCCCGTAATAATGTAGCCTACATCACCAGCGCAAACTTCGGCTCTTGGCTCTAAATCAAGCCGCAAAATGCCTACTTCATTGGCTTCATATTCTTTGCCTGTATTGACAAATTTCACTTTACTATTTTTCTCAATTTTCCCATTTAAAATGCGAAAATAAGCAATAACGCCCCGATAGGCATTGAATATAGAGTCAAAAATAAGTGCCTCTAAGGGTGCATCAACATTGCCTTTGGGAGCTGGTACTCGATGGATAATGGCATCAAAAATATCGGGAACGCCGATGCCTGTTTTCCCACTCGCCTGAATGATGTCCTCCATATCGCAACCGATGAGGTCTATAATTTGATCGGCTACCTCCTCAATCATTGCTCCATCCATATCAATTTTATTGATCACAGGAATAATCTCCAGATCATTTTCAATGGCTAGATATAAATTAGAGATGGTTTGCGCTTGAATCCCTTGCGAGGCATCCACCAATAACAACGCCCCTTCACAAGCTGCAATGGAGCGAGATACTTCATAAGAAAAATCTACGTGTCCGGGGGTGTCAATCAAATTTAGTACATACTTTTCTCCTTCATGCATGTAGTCCATTTGTATGGCATGGCTTTTAATGGTAATGCCACGTTCCCGTTCAATGTCCATATTGTCAAGCGTTTGCGCCTGTAACTTTCGCTCCGAAACGGTACGTGTAGTTTCTAATAATCTATCGGCCAAAGTACTTTTACCGTGGTCAATATGTGCTATAATACAAAAATTTCTAATATTTTCCATATACGCTGCAAAATTACCTATTTTTGCTTACAATGTTGCAAAATTCGTGTAAACTTAAATTAAACACTGAAAATAAAAGGATGTTCATATCGTTTTAAGAGTAGTCTTTTTCATTTATTAAGCACTTAGACATAAGATTTAAGACGTGAGACAACTGACCCACTTTCAATATTTTATGACAAAAAATAAAGGTTGTTTAATTTTGTCTACTTACTTATTCAGCAATAATAAGCTAAAACAATCATCCTTATTACTTTGCCCTCTACTTAGTTGAAAAGCCTCAATATGAGCAGTCCAATTAATTGTTGTTTCGCTTTGTTGAGTTACTTACAACACAAAATCATTTGAACTTTATGACCTCACTTATTATCCCCCTATTACTTACAGTTTATACGTTTTTAGTCATAATTTCTGAATTATGATGATAATTCGTTATCTAATCCCCTTTTTTATGTCAAAAAAAGTGCCTTTAGGGGCTATCTACTGTATTCATTTTGGATTTTTTTTTAATATTCCTTATCTTTAGGGTGTAAAATCTTTTCAAAATAAAGGAACTATCACACCTTTCATTTATAACTCCTTATTAGTCTGACTTTTTGTAAAGATAAAAAACTTCTATTTTCAGAAAAAACATTTATATAAGAATTATTTTTTATTAATGTTAATAGGGTATGTTTCAAATGCCATGCTCTTCAACCAAACAGTTTTTGCTTATTTTGACAACTCGTGGATTCGTGATTAGTAGATTTGTTTTTGGGCTTTTTAGTTTCTTTTTGAATGAGTTCTATAACGACGGCTTTAGCTGTTAAAATTCTTATAAATAATTGATAATCAAAAATTGATGGCTATAAGAAAGTTCAAAAAATAGGTATGTTTCAAATCTTCTAGTTTTCAACCTAACAGTTTGTCGTTATTTAACAGTTCGTGGATTCGTGATTAGTAGATTAGTGATTCGTTTTCAGTTTTTTTAGTTTCTTTTTGAATGAGTTCTGTAACGACGGCCTTTAGCCGTCATAGTTCTTGCAAATAATTAATAGCCAGTAATTTATATATAAAAAAGGTTCAGGGAAAAAATCCAATTTCTGATCTCTAATAGCTAATTTCTAAAAGCTAAATAGCCAAAAGGCTAAATATCTAAATAGCAATTTTAGAAACAAAGTGTTAGGAAGAAAATGAAACATACCAAAAAATAATTTCCAATTTCTGCTCTATAATCGCTAATTTCTAAAAGCTAAATAGCAATCTCACAACCACAAAGTGTTGGGGAAGAAAATGAAACATACTGTTAATAGCTGCTTATTTATTAAAACAAAAAAGACAAACTGCCATTTTTGATGTTCAAATTAAGTGCCAAGCACTATTTAGGTGTACAAGATTTTGCTCTAAAGCATTGACATTCAGATTTTTAACCAAATAAAAGTGTCATTTTATCTGTTTAGGTACTTATAAAATAAATATGTACTTAGACCTAAAATTTGAGATAATTAGTTCACTTTTAACGAGTTATGAGAAGTTCAATTATTGCTTAATTTTGTCTATCTAAGTAACTAGACAAAATTAATGTTACAATAGTAAAAGACTAAATTCCTCATTTCTAATACTTTAGAACAAAATTGTGCATAATTAATTAGTGCTTGGTACTTACTTATTCCTTTTTTATAGTGTTTTTTTACAAAAAACTTTTTTTAAAAAAACATCCCTATTTAATTTAAGTAAAGTTACAGTGGTTTTTTCAGAAAAATTCTTGATAATCAATTTTCTATACTTATTCAAGTAATTGATTATCTCTGAATATTTCCTCAATGGTTTGTCAAAGTTTCGCAATTAACTTTGCATTTTAAAATAGGGAGTAATCATTTTATCAAACTAGCATAATAATTGTGCCATTATGAAGAACAAAAAGACTGTGGAAACGCCTCCTATTTCCAAGTCACGAAAATATAATAGTGTTATGAGATTGATGATGATGATGATTTGTTTGATCTTTGCAACCAATAGTTTCGCTCAATTGGACTATGGGAAGCATTGGATTGGATTTACAGATAAGCAGGGCAGTAATTATAGTATTCAACAACCAGAGGCATTTTTATCTCAAAAAGCTATTGAAAGGAGAGCCAGATATAATATTCCGATTCAGGAAAATGATTTACCAGTCAACCCCAACTATATTAACCAAATTAAACAGTTAGGAGTAAACGTATTGTACACCTCCAAATGGTTCAACTCTGCGTTGATTGCTGTAAATGATTCTGCTACCTTAGCGCAAATCAACGAACTACCGTTTGTAGAAGCGACTGAAGGAGTTTCCAAAATGAATCGTCCTCGCTCTTCCAACAATGCGCGTTTTCGAGTAAAAAAGGAATTGGAAGTAACAGATAAGAATGAAATCTACTATGGTTCTGCCTTCAAACAGCTTAGGATGCTGTATGGTGACCACCTGCACTCGCGAGGGTATACGGGCAAAGGTATGACTATTGCCGTTATGGATGCTGGTTTTTCTAATGTAGATGAACTAGAAATTTTCCAGCCTTTATTCATCAATGAACAAATTTTAGGGACTAGAGATTTTGTAGAAGGAGACGAAGATGTATATGCCCACAGTTCGCATGGCACTCAAGTATTTTCCACTATGGCTGCCAATCAAGAGGGGGTTTATGTGGGGGCAGCACCCGATGCTAAGTACTGGTTGTTTCGTACCGAAGATGCTGGTTCTGAGACAATTGTGGAAGAATACAATTGGGTGCGTGCAGCCGAATTTGCCGACAGTGCAGGCGTAGACATCATCAACACATCGCTTGGCTATAGCGTTTTTGATGATCCTGCTATGAATTACACTTATGACGATATGAATGGCAATACTTGTCGCATTACACGCGGGGCTGATATTGCTGCAAGTAAAGGTATTTTGGTGGTATCAAGTGCAGGGAATCAGGGAAATAAAAACTGGCGATACATCACCGCCCCTGCCGATGCGGATAGCGTTTTGACAGTAGGTGCTGTGGATGAATTTGAACACTATGCTTCTTTTAGCTCACAAGGCCCTACCCCCGATCAGCGTGTCAAACCAAATATTGTGGCACAGGGTAAACATACCGCCTTAGTTCTACCAAGTGGCGATTTGCGAACTGGCAACGGTACGTCCTATGCTGCGCCCATTATTGCTGGTCTAAGTGCTTGTTTGTGGCAGGCTAACCGCGGTAAAAATAATATGGACATTATTCAGGCAATTGAAAAAAGCTCCGACAACTACAGCACTCCTAATAATTTGACAGGCTATGGTTTGCCTAATTTTTATGAAGCCTTCCTCAATGTCACTGGCGATGAGCAAATTTTAAGTTTTGATAAAGATGCAGTTGCTTTTGTCTATCCAAATCCCTTTGCTTCTCAGGCGAATATTTACTACTATTCCAAAATAACTGAAACCGTACAATTGGAACTTTGCACCTTTTCAGGCCGCACCTTAGAAACCTATACTACCGATGTTTTTGAAGGCCAACCTTATAAATTTACCTTTAATTGGCTCAATTATCCTAAAGGTATGTTTTTGGTGAAAATTACCAATAGCAATCAGCAAAAAATATTGCGTGCAGTGAAAATGGGAAGCTAAGAGTTAATTACGAATTACGAATTACGAATTACGAATTACGAATTACGAATTATTAAATATATAAAAATAACTAAATCCTAATCTCCAAAATTGTACTATTGTGAATTAGTTGATAATCGTTTAACTTTGTAGCCTTACAACTTTAACCTTATCAACTTTACAGTGCATGAAACGCATTATATTTAAAATAATCAAACTCATCATAAAGCCTTTTGTCATTCTTTTTTGTGTGGTAGTTGGTGGCTTCTTTATTGTTCCTACCTTTTTAGATGAAGAATACGAAGTAGAACGAAGTATTGAAATCAATGCGCCTGTTAAGGTGGTGTTTAGGCATTTAACCAATTTTCAAACTCGACATTTGTGGGATCCTTGGATTCGCAAGGACAGCGCAGCAACGGTGAGAGTTAGCGGTAGCGGTGCGACCAAAGGCTCTACTTGGGCATGGAGTGGCAGTAATATTGGTGACGGAAAAATTGTTGTTCAAAAGGTGGTGCCGCCGAGTTATTTAGTGGCA
>JAHDHV010000649.1 GCA_020631155.1 Bacteroidota bacterium
AACCAAAAACTAATACCTAATTTGCGGAACGCCGATTGCGCTGGCATTGGGTAGGTATTCGTTAAAATCTGCGGTGGTGATGTTGCCGTCTAAATTGCAGTCCGTATTTTGGTAGGTATTGAGTAGGTCGTCCTCGTTGTTGATGAGCGCGACATCCGCTACATTGATGATGCCATCGCCGTTGATGTCGCCTGCTTTTAGACCGAAGGAAGCTCTTTCTTCTAGGTAGCTTAATTGTGAATCGCCGCCTAAAATGTTGTTGGGATTGGTGAAATCGTGGGGAACAACATTATTTACTGCTAAAGGTTGAGAGCTCATCACATCCAAATGGTTGCGATGGCGAATGATGAAGTAGTAGGAAGAATTTTCGTCTAAATTAAAAAAATGCACATTTAAAGAGCCATCTATATCAATCAATAAGCCATCATTTCTTAAAAAAACGGCTCTTTTTTCAATTAGCTGATCCCAATCATTTGCATCGCGCACCTCCACCAACACCCAATCCACTACATTGTCGGGAATGGCATTGACCTGTTCTGTGCCATCATAAGCACTTGGATGAGCGGCATAGGGTTGTTGTAGGGGGAGTAAATTATTGGCTTGGAGGTAGGTATTCATAGCCGTTTGATTGTACGCGCCTGTTAGGAGTACTTGGAATTTGACTTGTACCGTACAATTGTCCTGAATTTCTGCTAAAGAATTGCAGCCAGAGGCGTTAGGGGCTATAGTACCATTTTCAGTAATGCCAATATAATAGTTGCCTTGTACGACATTATTGATACGCCAATGTTCCACAATGCAGCAAGTGTTCAAATTACCATTATCTCTAATATCTACACCTTTTCCAATAGAGGTAATATTACTCAAGCCATTTAAATTTGTTAATAAAGGATTATGATGAATATTCAAATATCTTCCTATAGAAGTAACATTAGATAAACCATCAATATTTGTTAATAAAGGACTATTGTGAATATGCAAAGATTTTCCCACAGAAATTACACTAGTCAAACCATTAATATTTTGTAGCAAAATATTGTTACAAATACGCAAATCCTCTGTGACAGAACTAAGATTACTTAGTCCATCTATATTTATTAGGGCAGGATTAACTTGAATCATTAAAACCCCTCCTACAGATACAAGATTTATTAGTCCATCTATATTCGTTAGAGAAAGGTTACTACTAATCCATAAATATTCTCCTATAAAATTAAGATTATTTAATCCATCTATACTTGTTAATAAATAATTGTTACTAATATGCAAACTTCCTTGTATAAAAGTAAGATTACTCAATCCATCTATATTTATTAAATGTTCATGATCAGTGATAAACAAATATCCAACAGAGGTAAGATTACTCAATCCATCTAAGTGCACAATACCACTATTAGCATAACCACTTATATGTAAAACACCCGTAATCTCCGTACATGCACAATCAGTTGTAAAATTATCTACATCTGCTTGTGTTTCTATCAAATAATCTCCTTCCCAAACTTGGGCGCGAGCATTTTCATATATTAAAAACAAAAGAAATAGCGCAAATAATTTGGCTACGGAACTAGTATAGGTGGATAACATCATTTTCATAAAACGTTTTTTTTGCTATAAAAATAGTGAGATATTAGACTGGAGACAGGAGATTTAAGACAAAAAACTTATTATCAATGTTTTAACTCGGCTTTCGCTGATTTTAAAATGAGAAAATAAGAATTAAAATAGCTATTATAAAAGGCATAAATCTCTAATTAATAGGTGCTTGTGTTTTTCAAAAGGGTTCGACCCCGCTGGGGTAGCATCCTCAGAAGTGAAAAAAAGTGCTTTCAATTTTTAAAGAATTCAATTCTCTTAACTACCTGATTATCAGTAGCATTATCTTCTTTCCATTCCCTTAATTTGGCAAGAGAAATGCTTTCCAAAGCCTCAGAAACTTGGTTTATCATATCTTTTTGTGGCATTCCATAAAGGGGTAGTTCTAAGTTTAAAGTAGTTAAGCCTGTTAAAGCATAATTATTGGCTTTTGTTT
>JAHDHV010000650.1 GCA_020631155.1 Bacteroidota bacterium
CCTAGATTGTGTATTGGTAATAATTTTGCAATGATGGAAATGCAATTAGCCGTTGCTGCCATTGCACAACGTTTCCGCTTTGAATATGCCTCTGACAAAACCGTTCAAACAGAACCTTTAATAACTTTACGCCCTAAAAGCGAGGTCTGGATGACGGTTAGAAAAAGGTGAGTTTTTCAAAATAAACGAACAGCTGACATTCCACCATCAACCTGTAAAATCTGACCGCTGACCCATTGCGCTTGTAGTAAAAAGATAGCAGCATCGGCAATGTCTTTGGTTTGTCCAACTGCTTTGAGTGGATGCCGTTGCTGGGCGGCTTTTACCTTTACTTCGCTGTTGAGTAATTTGGCTGCCAACGGTGTATCGGTTAGCGAGGGCGCAATGGCATTAACGCGAATATCGGGAGCTAATTCAGCGGCGAGGCTGCGCGTTAGTCCTTCAACTGCGCCTTTTGCGGCAGCAATGGAAGCGTGAAAAGCCATGCCTGTTTGTACGGCTACTGTGCTAAACAAAACGATGGAAGCAGGCGAGTTTGCTTTTTTGAGCAAGGGCAAATATTGGCGAATGGTTTTGACTGCGCCCAATACGTTGATGTTAAAATCTTGTTGGTATTGTTTCGGTTTTAGGGCTTTAAAGGGGCGCAAATTGATGGTGCCAGGGCAGTAAATCAAACCGTCTATCGCTTGGCTAAGGACAGGAAAAGTTGGTTCTTCTGCTGCTATATCTACCTCAAAGTGTTGAACACCAGCTAGTTGTGTAACGTTTTTGGCGTTTCGACTTAATATGGTTATCGTGTGTTGCCCATTAACTAATTGCTCAACAATGGCTCTGCCGATGCCTGAACTTCCGCCTACAATTAAATAGTTTTTTTGCATGTGATTGATGATTCGTTGATTCGTGGAGACACAAGGTTTTGTGTCTTTACAGATTTGTTGATTAACAAACAACATGGATTTGATTAGTTTGTTTGCTTATAGTAGCTGTATTGCAATACGGCTCTACGAAATCACTCACCTACCAAAAAATAACAATTTCTTAACGTCTCGTCGTCAGTTGTTATCAACATTTATTACTATTTTGCGCTCCCCAATTATCAGATTATATAGAAAACCATTACTGACACTTGACAATGGTCAATTATTTGGCTATTGGCTTGGCTAAGGGATTGTAGAGGAAATGAGCCGCCGCCAAAAGCGAGTGAGCCTAGCCAAGTGAGGGCGGAACGTGAAGAGAGCTATCAGCGAGGCTTAGAGCGAACCGCTTTTTGGCAAGGTGAATTGCAACGGAAAGCCCGACCCCGATGATTGAGCATTAGGCGCGCAGCGACTTTTGCGAAACAGAGGGGGCAGCCCCTAATAATAATAAAAAGTCTAATTTATCATTGTCAAACCATTACTTGATAGTTTTAAAAAATCCCATATAAAAAAATCAACCAATGAAACAATACAATAGAAGAAATTTCCTGCATTTTTTAGGCAGAGCAGGTTTAGTCAGCATTGGTGCTGGAGTATTGCCTGCCGTTCATTTGACAGGCTGCAGCCCTAAAGTAGTCAATAATCCTGACCGTACTTCTATGCAAAAAGAAGCGATTCAATTTGCCTTGAAAGCTTTGCAAGCTGATAGTACGGACAAATTAAGTCTCGCAGAAGGTTTGGATTTCAAAATTCTTGCTAAATGGACAGATGCGATTAGCGATAAAGATACCTTTGGCACACATGCTGATTATGTGGCCTTTTTGCCTTTTGATAAAGAAAAAAATGATGATGGTTTGCTATGGGTGAATCACGAATATACCAGTCGTTTATTTGTTAGTGGCTATAGTGATGGCATGGAGCGAACTAAGGAGCAAGTGGAAAAAGAGCAGTATTCGGTGGGTGGCAGCATTGTTCGCATTAAAAAAGATGAAAATGGGCAATGGCAGATTGTGAAAAATGATAAGTACAACCGCCGTTTGACCGCAAAAACGGAAATTCCTTTTAATTGGGATGAGCCGATTATGGGCAAAAAGGTGGCTATTGGTA
>JAHDHV010000151.1:0-12579 GCA_020631155.1 Bacteroidota bacterium
AATCATACAAGTAAACGGTTACACCTTCTAATGGTGGTTCACCAGCATCTTGCATACCGTCTGCATTTGTATCAATCCAAACAGTATCACCCAAACTCGCTAATTGAATGATCATGATTTGCTCTGGATCATGATCATCCTCATCACCGCCAGCCGTTCCATCTTCAGTGATAACATTATCATCCGTCAAATCATCAGTCTCCCCTGGTTCACTAAAGTTATCACCATTTGGTGTACTATCTACATCCGTAGGAGGTGTATTACTTGGGTCTGTATCATCATCTGCGCTGCTAATTTCCGCCCAGTTGGTAATGTCAGAGCCTGTGAAAGCAGGATCAATTTGGAAAGTAATATCTACCGTTGCAGTGCCGGTAGTTGCCGCAATTGGTCCTGCGATTGGTGTATTTAAAGTTGCTATACCTGCATTATCCGTCCAATCAGGATCAATTAAATTCAAACCAGTAGGAATATAATCACTGATTTGAACACTATAGGCATCCACATTGCCTTGATTGGTAATGGTTAAGGTATAAGTGACTGTATCGCCAACACCAAATGGGCCGGGTGTGGCGGTACTTAATGTTTTGGCTAAAGCTAAGTCAAAACATTTTTCTTCAAATACCAATGGACAACAACCTGCATAGGGGCAAGTTAATGTTCCATCTGCATATTCAGCAGTAACTGTATAAGTACCTGGTCCTACCACATCTAACATATTGGTAGTTGCTCCAGCAATGGGTGCGCCATCTAGGTACCATTGAAAATTAGATAATGGATAAGACATAGGATTTCCATCTACATCTTCTCCATCAATTGAGGTAGGCACAGCCAATTCAAAAGTATCCATTATTGTCGTACAAATAGGAATGGCTTCTGTCAAACAGTCGCTACCTTCGTTGTTATCATTGTTATCATCGAAGGCTGCTATGTAAGCAGAAGTACTTTTAATAACTGGTGTACCATCAGCTGCTCTATTGTAGGTGGTTGTAATTTGAAGAGTTGTATCTCCACCCGCAGCCAAATTAGAAATAGTCCAGATGGGATCGACAAAACTTCCCCCACTGGCATCATCACTTAAATAAGTTAATTCTGTTGCTAAGTTAATTTCAACAGCAATATTGCTGGCTGCTGTGGTAGCATCATAGTTTTGTACAGTAACAGATACTACTACAGGGTCACCATCATTGGGCATGGGATTGTCAAGCGAAACGCCTACGATACCCACATCTTGCGCTATTGCATTGGCCACAAATCCAAACATCAACGCTGCCACTACCAAAAAGTGTAGTGGACTCAGTTTTCTTTTCATGGTACCTAATTTTATCATGTTAATCTTGTTTGATTTCAAAATGCATGGGCAGTTGTACTTCTTAATTTTTTGGCATCGTAACACAAGATTTGGATACAATCAATTTATTATGAGCGATTTATATTTAATCTAATGTTCGTTTATATATTTTATTGTACTTTGGACAATTATTTATATAAAAAAAATAACAAATTCAAAAAAGTACTTTGTTTTAAGAAATACTTTATGTTATAGAAAAACAGTGCTTATGTTTTTAGGGTTGTTGGCATAACCAGCAACATACATGCAGCGACTATATTTCAATAATTCCTAAATTAAATTGTGTTGGATCATTCTATAATGTAAAAAAGAGAGCAGCTAAAGATTGTGAAATATATCTTAATTAAATAAGAAAAAAGGTGGAGTGTATATGTATTTCTTATAAATTAGTTATTTTAAGCTACATTTATATTCTTAAATGTAAATTTCACAATATCATTTCTAGTGTACGTGCTTACTAGCAAATTTGTTGCAGTAAATGGTGTATTTAAAGCACTTGTGTTCACCTTAATAGAATATATGTATTGTTTTTTACAAAAAAAGCGAAAGAGTTGCTTATACTTTATATGTGTATTGGTATTGTCTAGTGCAGTAAAAAAGTTTTGTATAGTGCTAAATTGACGCTTTTTAAAGCGTATTTTATTAAAAATATTAGTGAATCTCTGTATATTGTTCGGTATTTCTTTTGGGCAAAGAAACCTAGAAAGTGGGGTTGATAAAGTTGAACTAACAGGTAAGTACAATAGGCTGTAGCTAATGTTATTGTTGGCTATGTTTCTAAAAAAATGCCTATCATTTATTGGAAAGGAAAAATTTACTGTTTTGTTTTTACTAAAATGGCAAATATAATTGCCTATAGCAAAAATAAAAATTGACAATATACTTACAAAACCTATAATGGTAGAGCTACCTGCTTGGCTTATTGTCAATAATATACCAATTATTAATAAAATGGGTAAAAACAGTGTTATAGATATGTTTTCGTAGATGTTGTTCCTGACTATCATTGTTTTTGTTCCTCTTAAAATGAAACAATAAATAAAATAGTGTGTGTACTTAATTCTCACATATACTATGCCAATAAAACAAAAACCTAACACTTACAAATTTATTCTATCAAATACAAACTTAAACAATAACTATTGGCATATTAGATGATTACTCAAACTATTTTTATAAAATAAAAATATTACATAATATTTACAGAAGTTGAGTGAGAAGTGTGAGCTTGAAAACTAGGATATCTTAGAAGTGTATAATATTATTACAATATTTTAATTTGTCTTTTAAAACAAATAAGCAATCTATTCTGAATTAAGATACTGTGTGGGTTAAAAGCTAAATTTTTATACGCCTTTGTTAGAATAAATGTTTCAGGAAAAGTATATAAAACTTAGGGGAGAAAAAAGGCAGCACTTAAATAACAATAAAAAAACATAAAGCAAAAAAATAAATTCACAAAACACAATACAACAAATACATACACAAAAACAAAAAATCAAAAAATCAAAAAAAATCAGCATACACAAACACAAGCTTACACATTCAATTAGTCAAGCTATTCTATTATTTAACATTTTATAGCCACTATAGATAATTAATATAACATCATTCACCTACAAAACAACAAAAACAACATATTATTTTCATCCTTAGTGTTAGCACTTTGTTAAACTTATCATCATTTTACGTAAAAACTTTCCTATAATTAAAATAACATTAAAATTCATATTCATTTAATTCACTTTAATATATTTTCCAAAAAAATCGCTTCTGACGAATTTGCTTGATGTAAATGTCGAGGATAGACCACAAAATACCAAATGATAAATGCGAGAGATATTAAAATAATAGACAATTTTACGACATTTGGCAGCTCGGTGTGTCGTGTTACGAAGCCCTCTAAAAAACCCGCAATGATAAAAATGGGCACTAATCCAATGATGATTTTATCTTTTTGTGGGAAATACTAAAACATTTTTTTATTTACCATCTTTTTTTCAAAAAACAAACTCTCTAACTCAGAGTTATTTGCCAAAGCACATATGTAAGAGCAAAATTATCCATTAGGCAAATTGTGGCGGCATAAACTTTTTTTTCACAAAAAAGCTTTTCAATGTAGTTTCATATCCCTTTGTTTTGAATCTCAGATAGTACCTTCCCATTTTTAATGATGATATATCTACCTTATGCTTTTGTGCAGACATTGATAGTTTTTCATTTAAAACTTTATCCTCCTCATTGTTATAGATACTCATCTCTACATCACTCTCCAATTTTGTTGCTATTTCAACAACTAATATACCTGTAATAATATCTGCTCCATTTTCAGGACTAATTATATTTAACAACTTCTTCTGACCTCTACTTCTACTAATTCCTGCTAATCTTCTTTCATACTTTTTTAATGGTTTAAACATATTTATTAATTCCTCTAAAGAATACGTTGGCTCAATATCAATATCTACTTCTATATCATCATAATTTACTTCCTCTCCTGCAAATAAATCATCACCCAATTTTTCAACAATACTTCTTGCTTCCTCTAAACCGCTTTCGGATTTCTGCTTAACATATTCAAGGGTAGCCTCTTGAATCAAGCGTTGAAAAAATGCTTCTTTTCTAAAAACAGCATCCTGTCTAATTCGTTGTTCTACTTCTTGACGCTTAACTGTATCTAAAGCTCCCGTTATGTAGTCACTGATTAACTGTATCTCTTGTTCACTCAACATAATAGCTTACTTTTTGAAAATAAATTTGTAAAGTAGGTCTAAGTCATCAAAATCTCGAAAACGGGGGTCTTTCATCACTATATATCTCAATTTATCTAAGCAATCTTTCAACCGCTTTCTAGAAGTACCTTCTTTTATATCTAACACTTGAGCAATTTCTTTATGCGCCATTTGTTTTACATATTTTAGTTCAAATATTTGAGCACACAGTTCTGATATTTGAGTAAAAGCTTGTATTATAAGTTGAATTAGTTCTCTCAAATCATGATTTCGACTACTCATTGTTTGCATATCAAAAGTAGAAAGGCTATTTTCTACTCTTGTATCCTCTATAGACGAAAAAGGCATCTCTTTTTCGTTTCTTCTTATAGCCTTCCCTCGTTCTTCTTTCCAAACATTCTTCACAATCCCATAAACAAAATTCTGCCAGTCAGTAGTTAAAACTAATCTTCCTTCTTGACACTTTTTCTCAAATCGCTCAAAACTTATCCTCATCACATCCTTTGAATTATTAATTGAGCCTGAATTAGAAAAAACATGCTCATCTATTCTAGGTTGCATTATTTTGTAAGCCTTCTTTATAATGATATTATCACCATTTTTAAACCCCTCAATAATTTGCTCATTGCTCATAACAGTGTTACACTAAATTTGCTTTCTTTTTTATACCTTATTCAATTACAAAGATATAAATTAAAATGTTTCGAGAAAGCACATTTAATGAATTATTCACAATTATAATTAAATCTATTTAGAGCAGTTTTACTAATTGATTGATTATCAACTTATTCAGCAAATTAATAGGTATAAGAACACAACAATTTTAGGCAAAAAAAATCACAAATTTTGTAACTCCTAGTTCAAACACTACTCTCCGACTATTATATAACCTGCCCAACAGTAAGGATCAAACTCCTCTTGTTGAATCATATCTATTTTAGCTTGGCGAAGGGCTTTTTTATAACTCTTTCCTGCTAAAATATAGTCAAAAAGGCTTTTGGTTAGCGTACAAGAAGGCTCATCATAGACTTTGAAAAGTGTAGAAACAACATTTTTAGCTCCTGCATATAAAAAAGCACGATTAATGCCCATCATTCCCTCGCCTTTATGTTGTTGTCCAATGCTCGTCTCACAACAACTTAATACCACCAAATCAGCATTCAAAGGGAGTTCATAGGCATCTGCCATATATAAAACTGTATCTTTAGTTTTGCCAACTTCGATGCCAATTTGCGCCTCTAATTTTTCTGTCTCACTTAGTTCCTTGACCTCATGTTTGCGTGCAGGAGAAAAAACAATTCCTGACAATTCGGGTTTATCAGACAGATAATCGCCATGTGCAGCGACAAGAACATATTTGAATTGACCAACTTGCTGCTTAAAGTTTTGGACAGATGCTTCTTGATGTAATTGTACTTCTGCTTTATGCCCTTTGGCTAAAAAAGCTTTTTGAATATCCTTTACTTCTTTTTCTGAATAAATCAACTCTTGATATGCTTCTCCATTAACTTGTACAGAACGAGTATGTCTTTTATTCCATCTCCTTCTTTTGCCTCTTGGAACTGTTGCCTCTGCAAATTTAGTACTTTCCACTTCATCTTTATGTACAGGCGCGAAACCAATAAAACTATCTGTTATTTGTATACCCTGTTTCTTAGGAGCATGGCCCCGATGCCAAAGTGTAGCAGAATAATGATAGCTCATATCGTAATCCATTATCAAGTAAGGGATGTTATTATCTTTTGTTTTGGAATCAATATTCTGTGTACAAAGTGCCTCAAATGGGAGTTGTGATAGGATACCGTCAGGAATGATAATCAGTTCTTCCTTATCCTTAATAACAGCAAAAATAGGTTGGATAAGTAATTCGTATAGTTGATGTCCTAGTTGAATAAATTCTTCCCGTTCTGCATCTTCCATAGCCTCCATAAAATCGGAAAACAATTGCTCCCAATTATCGGGTTCAGGAACAGCAACAGCCTGATAATCTGTAGTGGAAATAGCAAAAATGGTAATTTCCTCCTCCCCTATAAAATAACTAATAAGTGCATTATCGCTAGACAATTTTTGCTGTATTTGTGGAACAGTAACAATAGTTGTATCGTGTTTTGCCTGATAGTATTCGGGATATTTTTCTTCATATTCTTTAATCAATTCTTCATAGGCTTGTTTATAATCAAACTGTTTACTTTTCAAATCTAATATTTTTTGTTCATCTCGTTCTTCTTTTGTTTTATAATGCTCTTGATTAATTTGTTTGTCTATAAAGTTGAGTTGTACTTTTAAGTTATCTTCTCTGTCTTTTAATTCTTGTGATATATTGGCTGCTTCTTTAGCTTTTTGTTCATTAAATTTGGAGAGCAATAAAATGGCTTTGCTTTGTTCTGAAAATTGAAAGGCTGTATACAAACAATCTTTGGGAGTATAGCAATAAAAAAATGTTTCTTTAGGATACGAATCATGATTAACTTTAGCAATTTTATTAGTAGCTTTTTCCCATTCTTTCCGCTGTTCCTGACTTATTTGGGCTGCATTAAGAGCTACTTTGATACCATTATTAAAAATATGAGAAGCATTTTGAGCTAAAGTTAGTTTACTTCCTTCATTAAATAAAGACTTTCGAATATAATTTAGCCATAAGGAAGCAACTTGGTAAGTAAAAAAGGAAGCTTGAAGGTTGATAAGTTCATTTTGAGAATGATGGTATTGGTAAAATGTTCTTGCTTTTGTTAACAGTGTAAGCAATAGGGTATCTCCTGATAAATAGTTTTGTAGCTTTGGATTATGATAGTTATTAATGCATGTATAATCACTAATATTACTTTGTAAGGCTTCTTGTGCATATTTCAGGCTAGAAACATAATCCTTTTTTTGAGCATAACAATTACTCAGATTCTTAAGTGCAACTATTGTAAAGTAACATTTTTTTCCTAATAAGTCAATATAAATATTAAATGCCTTTGAAAAAAAATCTATTGCTTTACTATAACTTAGTTTACGCAGATAATTATTTCCTATATTGACATAATCATGTGCTATCTCTGGATGCCTTTCCCTAAGTATTTCTTTTCTAACTCTTAATGCCTTATAATTGAGTTCTATCGCCTCATCATATTCTTTTTGTTCATGATAGCAGTAAGCAATATTCGTGTAGCTATGTGCCACATACAGATGCTTTTCTCCTAATAAGTTTATCCTAATATTTAATGCTTTTCTATGAAAAGTAATTGCTTTATTGTATTGTTTTTTATATGCATAACATACTCCTAAACCCTGATAACAATTTGCAGTAAGACGATGGTTCTCTCCCAATGTATTTATTGTAATTTTTAATGCTTTATTATGGAATTCCAATGCCTTATTGTACTCCATTTGCAGTGAATAACACAACCCTAAGTTATTATAAGTGGATGCTACATCAACATGTGCCTCTCCAAGTGACTTTACTCTAATCTTCAACGCTTTATTATAAAAATCTATTGATTTGTCATAGTCTGTTTGACAGTAGTAAAGTATTCCTAAATTATTATAAATATCCACTATTAAAAAATGATTCTCTCCTAGCAAATTCGTTCTAATTATTAAAGCTTTATTACAAAAATTAATTGCCTTTTCATAATCAGCTTTATAAAGATAACACAACCCTAAACCATTAAAACTTTCCGACACATCAATTTCATTTTTTGCCACTAATCTAATTTCTAATGCTTTATTATGAAAATCTATCGCCTTATCATACTCTGATTTTCTCATATAATATCTTGCAAAATTAGTATAACTTTTGGCAGTACTTAAATTCATCTCCCCCATAAACTTCAAAGAAATAGATAAAGCTAACTCTGCTTTTTCAAGCCCTTTATCATATCTACTTAATCTACATAAATAGTAAGCACACTCATTTAATGCTATTACATATAACTCCCATTCTTTACTTTCCTCAAATATAGATGCTGACTTTTCTAACAAATTAACAGCCTCATTATACTTTCCAGCTTTACCTAACTCTTTTGCTTCTTCTAACCATATTTTTGCTTGCTCAACTTGTTCTTTCATAACATTTATTTTTTAGTTCTGAAATTTAACAAATATTTAAATGAAAATATAAAAAATCTACTATTTTTAGGGGGTTAATTTGAATAATAGGTTCTATTAAAAAGGTCAATCCTTTTTTGAAGGATTGACCTTGACTTTAATTTACTTTAAGAACTTTTGACTAACATTTACAAGAGCGTTTGCTAGGCGACCATCAACAGCATTTGTGTTTATTCCACTAAGACTTTTTCTTTGAAAATAGCTTGGCCTTTTTCATCAAATCCAACTATAATATAGATTCCCGTTGTCAATTCACCTGTATTGATTTTGATAGTTTCAGAAGTCGCTTCTTTGGTCAAAATATTTCTACCTAAAATATCAAAAACACTGATTTCTCTAGCCTTATCATTACTCAGTTGAATATTTAAAGCAGTACCCGTTTCCAGAGGATTTGGATAAATAATGATTTTTAAATCTTGAATATCATTTGCAACCAAGTTGGGAATATTCATATTTTTAAATACCTCATAATCATCCCAATTTATATTGTATTCTTCATTGGTGTTGCTCGCTATAATTTCTAAATCAATTGGCAAGGAGGAAGTTGATAAGAAATCTGTTTTTCCAGCACAATTTAACCAACTAGATTGAGCGAAACTATAAATCCAACCATCTCCAAAATCATAATCAAAATACCATCCTGTATTACCACAAATTGTTCCATAAAAATGTAATCCGTAATTACAAGCATTTTGCCCCGCAGGTAAAAATATCCATCCATAACTACTAGTAAATGCAGAGTTTCCTGGCTGTGTACTACTATAAGGCCATTGAAAAGGGAGCATAAAAGCGTCTCCATAATATGGTGAATTATTCCATGTCCAAAGTTCTTGATTATTACAATTACAATTACCATCATATTCGTAATAAATATCATCTATAAAGGCATGATATAACCAAAAAATAGCAGCACTTGGAGCAGTCATAAGAGCCGACATATTACTTCCAACAGCAACATGTACATCATTATGTTCGCATTCTAGCGCATATGCAAATGCATCAATTGATGTTGGGCTATTTCTCGTTATTCTTGTTTGACCTTCAAAACAAAAGTTAGATGTTCCTGGTGAAAAGTCACACATTGTATTTGAATTGACAAAAGAGGAAAAATTAAATCCTGATGGTGTTGCATCATAAGGCCAAGGCAATCCTGCTGTTTGTCCTCTAAATTGGCTAGGAATACTCGTATTAGGATTCCAACTTGGTAAAGGTACAAACTGTCCCCAGCCATTATTTCTTAGATAGTTTTCCAAACCTCCAATATAATCTCTGTGCCATGTTAAAAATGACAATTGATAGCTATGAGCAACATTCATGTTTGCCATATGTTCACTTACTATTGGATCTGAGATATAATTCATGATCAGATTTCTTAACTGAGTCCGTTCTGTAGAAGTAAAACTATAAATATCAGGTCTTTGACCAGCAACCAAAGAAATAATATTAAATAAAATTAAAAAGACTGTACAATAAATTTTTCTCATGATTAATTTGATTTTTAGTTTAAAAAAAATGTTTCCTGACAGTAAACCAAAATCAAAATAATTTCATTAAATTGCAGTTTCGATTTACCGTCGAGCTTTACTGATGTCTATTCTTCTTGGTCGGAGAGGACATCAGTTTTTAATAGTGAGTCAATATTGTTCTCGTTATATAATGGTCTAAAATTTAACGCGCGTTACCTCAAAACGAAAAAATATTTAAACTTTTTTCAAAAAAATGAAGAGCCTTGTTTTTTGATCCGCAATCAACATTGCTCTCACTATCTAATGGTCTAAAACTGGCAAAACGTTACCTGAAAATGGAGAAAAGATTAGATTTTTATTTTCATTAATTATATCTATCTAATAATGTGGAGAGTGTCAATTAAAAAATGGATAGGATTCAGGACTGACACTTTGTTAAAACTATCATCATTTTACGTAAAAACTTTTCTCTAATTAGAATAACATCAAATCTTATATTCATTTAATTCACTCCAATATACCTTCCAAAAAAATCGCCTCTGAAGAATCTGCTTGATGTAAATGTCGAGGGTAAATAACAAAGTACCAAATAATAAATGCGAGAGAAATTAAAATAATAGACAATTTTATGACATTTGGGAGTTCAGTGTGCCGTGTTACGAAACCCTCCAAAAAGCCCGCAATGATAAAAATGGGCACCAAACCAATGATGATTTTCACTCCTTGCCGCGCTCCTCGCTTAAAAGATTCCAAACGCGAATAGGTTCCGGGGAACAAAATGCTGTTGCCCATCACCATGCCTGCACAACCTGCTATCACAATGGCCGAAATTTCGAGCGTGCCGTGTATCCAAATAGTTAGAAATGAAGTCAGAAATAGCCCCTTTTGATAAAAAAAGTATTGGAAGGCTCCCAGCATAATTCCATTGCTAAATAAAATATACACTGTTCCAAAAGATAATAATACTCCAGCTACAAATGCCAAAAACGAAACACGCACATTATTAAAGGTAATACCTAAAAACATATCTACCTCGTTCATTTTTTTGTACACCCCCATCGGGTCGCCCTGTTTGATGTTTTCAAGTGTCATATTTACATAGCTATCCCCCATAATGAGCCGCACAAAAGTTGGGTCGTTGGCACTGGATAATGCCCCAATAAATATAGCTATCGCAAATACGATAAAAGCGTAGAGCAATTGTTTTTGTGAGTGGTAAAATAAATAGGGTAATTCATACGCCCAAAACTGCACAAAACGATTGCTGTCCTCTTTTTTATTTTTATAAATAGTTTGATGCACTTTGCCTGCCAAAGTATTTAAATATTTAGTTACCTTGCTATTCGGATAAAATGTCTTGGCATATGATAAGTCATCTGTTATTTGTATAAACAACTCTGCTTGCTCATCAGGCGATGCATCACTTTTTCTGTCTAATAAGGCTTCAAACTGTTTCCATTTGTCGGCGTTCTGTCGAATAAAGGCTGGCTCACGCATATATTTTGATTCAATAAAAAAACACCTAATACAAAATTCATATTGGGCATTTCTAGTAAAATGTAGGAATTTAAATGATTCACAGCAGAAAGGCAATATTTTCTGTTTAAACCATTAACTTCTTTAAGCTAAACTTTGTTTTAAGTAATTAGGCATAAGATTTAAGATAACTGGTATGTTTCATTATCATCCTAACACTTTGTCTCTAAAATGGATATTTAGCTATTTAGATTTTTGGATTTTTAGCTCTTAGAAATGAGTCATGAAAAATTACTTTTTGACCTTTTCTAATAGACCTATTTTTTCTAATGTTCAAGGCATTATGACAGCTAAAGCTGTCGCTACACAAACTATTCAAAAGGAAATCAACTATCAAAAAAGTGCCGAAATACGAATCACGAATCAACGAATCAACGAATCCACTAATCACGAATCAACGAATCAACGAATCAACGAATCACTAATCAACGAATCCACTAATCACTAATCAACGAATCACTAATCAACGAATCCACTAATCACTGATCAACGAATCCACTAAACTACTGTTTATGAATAAATTTTTTCTACTCCTTATTATAGGTATTTGGTTGGGCTTACTCATTGGCTTATCCTTTATTGAAGCACCGCTAAAATTTCAAGCACCCGGCATCACCCAAAAATTAGGTTTGGGCATCGGAAAATTGGTTTTTGGCGTGTTGAGTAAAATTGAACTTGTTTTTGCACTCCTAATCACTATTTTGACCTTCAACCTTCGTCAAAACTTAACACAGTTCGCGCTTATTGCCATCGCTTGTTTGGTTGGAATGGTATTGTTGCAATTTTTTGTATTGATACCTATACTTATGGAACGCATCGCCATCATACAAGCGGACGGTGTGCCGCCCGAATCCAAAAAACACCTATTATATATAGTACTCGAAGTGCTCAAGGTGTTCACCTTATTTACCCTCTTTTATAAAGTCTACAAAATATGAAAGACATTCAAAATATTGAAGATATTAAAATATTTGTCAATGCTTTTTATGGAAAAATTCGCGAAGATAAACTGCTCGCTCCAATCTTTGCCTCGCGTATTGAATCTGAGCAGTGGCCACAACACCTAAATAAAATGTATCGCTTTTGGGATTCGGTGCTGTTTTTTCAAAAAACCTATAAAGGCAATCCTTTTGCCAGACATATTGGTTTGCCTGTCGAAACGGCTCACTTTCAACAATGGGTCAACTTATTTACACAAACCATTGATGAGCATTTTGCAGGCGAAAAAGCAGAAGATGCCAAACGTAGATCTCGAAATATGGCCAATATGTTTAGTGCCAAAATACATCACCTGTCTAATAATCCTAACTTCAAACCCATTGTTTAATTAGATATATTTTAAATACTACGGTTCGTGGATTCGTGGATTCGTGGATTCGTGGATTCGTGGATTCGTGGATTCGTG
>JAHDHV010000151.1:12589-12795 GCA_020631155.1 Bacteroidota bacterium
GCCAAAAAGCCAAAAAGCCAAAAAGCCAAAAAGCCAAAAAGCCAAAAAGCCAAATATCTAAAAGTCTAAAAGTCTAAAAGTCTAAAAAGCCAAAAAGCCAAAAAGCCAAAAAGCCAAAAAGCCAAAAATCTAAATATCCAAAAATCCAACAACTAATTCCGCCTAAAAAAGTTGGACAATAGCATCGCACATTCTGTTGCTAACAC
>JAHDHV010000152.1 GCA_020631155.1 Bacteroidota bacterium
TAATTGACTGCATATTTTGCGACATCTTTTTTGAACATGGCTTTACATTCCTTAGCACAAAAAGGATAAATTTTACCACGTACTAAAGCAGTATCAGCAATTGGCACATTTTTCATAGACATTCCACAAACCACATCTTTAATAGTTGCCAACTGAGTTGCATCCACCTCAATAGGGTTTGCTGTAGGAGTCATATCATGGCTAGGCGCGCTGGAATTGCCACCACAAGCTACCATTAAACAAATAAGGCTTGCTAATAAAAAACTAGATACTATGTGATATTTCATGATCATTTTTTTAAACTAAAAAAATAGTAGGCAAAATTATCAAAATATACTGGATAGTGCAATTATTTAAATTACGAATTGTAAATTCAAATCCCAAAAATTTTACAGTACTTATTTTTGGTTCATTCATTTGTTAACTATCTTCGCTTTTGCTAGTGCTGGGGGATGGAAAGTTGCAACCTTAAAATTTTGTGCAAATGTAAATCTTGTAGAGACGTAAAATTTTACGTTTCTACAAACTCAAAAAACTAGCGATTCACTAATTCAAAATTGACCATGAAACCGACACTAAGAACCCTGTTCTTGCTATTTTTGCTATCTATTTCATTAGTAGCCTGCTTTAAAAAAGCCAGCACAGAACAAACTTCCGAAAATAAAGCGGATACCGTTTTACAAATTGCTTTTTATAATGTCGAAAACCTGTTTGATATTGTAGACGACCCCAAAACAGAGGACAATGAATTTCTGCCCGACAGCAAAAAAAAGTGGAATGCAGAACGCTATCAAAAAAAATTAGACCATTTATATAAGGTATTGGCAGGTATCGGAAAAGGCAAAGTGCCGTCTATAATTGGGGTGTCTGAAGTAGAAAATGAACAAGTGCTTAAAGACCTCATTCAAAAAACACCCATCGCTGACAATTACGGTGTTGTGCATTACGATTCGCCCGATGTGCGCGGAATTGACGTTGGTTTTTTGTACGATGATGATGTATTTACGCCAATTAGCCATGAAAATCTACCCGTTCATTTTGACTTTGAGCCAGAAACCAAAACGCGTGATGTACTATATATCAAAGGAAAACTGCAAGGCGAAGAAACACACTTTTTGGTTAATCACTGGTCATCTCGGCGCGGTGGACTGAAAGCAAGCGAACCCAAACGTCTAGCCTGTGCGACCGTTGTGCGACAAAAATTGGATGCTATTTTCGCCAAAGATAAAGATGCTAAAATAGTGGTCATGGGCGATTTCAATGACGAGCCGACCAATAATAGTATCATACAAGTGTTAAAAGCCAAAAGCAACGCCAAATCCATCGCTGATAATGAACTTTTTAGCAGTACTTTTCCTTTAAAAGAGGCAGGAAAAGGCACTTACAATTACAAAGGAAATTGGAATATGTTAGACCAAATCATCATTTCTGGTAGTTGGTTAAACGATAAAGAAGGCTGGCATACAACCGACAGCAGTGCCTATATTTTTAAAGAAGATTGGATGCTGTACAATGATAAAAAGAAAGGACCTGTACCAAGTCGAACCTACGGCGGCCCAAATTACTATGGCGGTTATAGCGATCATTTACCCGTCTATTTAGAAATAAAACGTTGATTGAAATTCATAATTTCTAATTCGTAATTAACTATTTTTGGGGCTGCCCGTTGCAATTCGCCTTTGCCAAAACGCTGTTCGCTCTAAGCCTCGCTTGTAGCGGTCGTATTGCAATACAACCCTACCGTTCCGCCCTCGCTCGGCTAAGGCTCTCTAGCGTTTGGCTGTGGCTCATTTTCACTTGCATCCCTCAGCCAGCCAAACGCTAATTTATGTACACAAAAAAAATAAAATTAATTTCTAAAGTCTAAATAGCCAAAAGCCTAAATAGCTAAAAATCCAAAAGTCTAAATAGCTAAAAATCCAAAAGTCTAAATAGCCAAAAAGCTAAAAATTCAAAAGTCTAAATAGCCAAAAAGCTAAATAGCCAAAAGTCTAAATAGCTAAAAATCCAAAAGTCTAAATAGCCAAAAAGCTAAATTCCGCTCCCTATCAACTCTTAAAATTATTACATATGGCAAATACCAATGGAGGCAACTCCCTTTTTAATGACATCATCAACTTTTTCAAAAACCTATTCGGTACAACAGAAGAACAACCATCAAATAATTCCCAAAATAATCCTTCCAGATCGGTACCTGATTCCAAGCCGTCTACCTCAACCGTCACAACAAACGCATCGAATCCCTACGATCAGGCAACAGGGAAAAAGCATGTCAATGAAGCGACCTTTAAGTATGGTTCTAATAAAATTACCGTTTGTAAAAGTAATTCCTATGTAGCCATTAAAAAGAAGGAAGATAAAAATAAAGTGAACGAAAGAGGTGCGCCTAAAGAAGAAGACCCCAACAAAATGGGCGATTACGAACTCATTGGCCCCATGCCTGCCACTTTTAACGACACCGAAGGCACCTTGGACAACCTCCGCGCAATGCCCAATGTCATGGTTGGTACACACGTATTTCACAATGCCGACAGTGGCGAAAGTGTGCCAATGATTCCAACAGAGCAAATTTACATCGTTTTTAAAGAAGGTTCAGATTTAGACGAATGTGTAAAATTATTAGATGCTCATTTTTTGGAAATTGTTGAAAAAAGAGGAGAACGTGAGTTGATCGTAGCCATTACACCGCAATCTAAAAACCCGATCAAAACCACCATTAGCCTACAAAAATCGCCCCTTGTAGACATCGCTGAACCCGAATTTATCAGCCCCCCAGGATTAACAGCAGTACGCCCTGCCGATCCCTTATTTAAAGAACAATGGCATTTAGAAAATAAAGGACAACACGGCAGTTGGCCGTCTAGCTCCTTCAAAAGAGGTGCCGATGCTAAAGTCGTTCAAGCATGGGAATTTCTCGGCAATTTAGGCTCTAGCGATGTCACCGTAGCCGTCATAGACAGTGGTTTCGACATCAATCACCCCGACTTAAAAGGCGATGACGGCGAAAGCAAACTCGTTGCCCCTTGGGATTTTGAAACCGCAACCGATGATCCTTCGCCCAAGCTCGGCGATTGGCATGGAACAGCATGTGCAGGAGTTGCCATCGGAGCAGCCAACGGTATAGGTATTGTCGGGGCTGCGCCAAATGCGAAATTTATGCCCCTGCGATTTTCCTATATTTCCGATAGTCAGATAGAAAAATGGTTTTCCTATGCCAGCAAAAACGGAGCCGACATCATCAGCAATAGCTGGGGATCGCGCGACCCAAATTTTGTAATGTCCACCCGAATGATGAAAGCCATTCACCGTTGCGCCACCGAAGGCCGAGACGGCAAAGGATGCATCATCGTATTTGCAGCAGGCAATACCAACCGCTTTATTTCTGACACCGATGATCCCGAAAAAATCAAAGGCTTTGGCACCCATCCCGATGTCATTACCGTAGCAGCCTCCAACAGTAAAGATGAGCGTTCCAGCTACTCCAACTATGGACATCAAATTTCGGTAGCTGCCCCCTCGAATGGCTCAGGCGGCGCATCCGTCACCACCTCCGATGTAACAGGCACATTGGTTATGCCTAGCGGTTCGGTCGGTTTCAAAGGCTATAGCGAAGGCGATTATACCTCTGGATTTGGCGGAACATCTAGTGCTTGCCCCTTAGTTGCGGGCATCTGTGCATTGCTTTTATCGGCAAAAGCAGGACTGACCGCCAAGCAAGTGAAAGCCATCTTAGAAGCCACTTCCGACAAAATTGGCGATGAACTAGAATATGATGAAAATGGTCATTCCATGAGCTTTGGCTATGGTAGAGTGAACGCTTATCGTGCAGTAAAAGCTGCCAAAGAAGGACGTATTCCACTATCTGGCACCGATGTAGAACGCCCCGATGCAGGAGGCACTAATGGCACAGCTACACAACCCACTCCGCCACCAATACCAGCCCCTGAACCAGACGAAATACCAGCCTTTAATCCATTTCCACAGCCCGAACCCGAAATATTGACCTTACCTTTTGAGGGTTTACGCGGCGGTGCATTGGTCAGAGCAGGCGTAGAGCACATTTACAAAATCAGCCTGTCCCAAAAACTGGTCTTTACCTTAGACTCTCCACTCGGCGAAATCGGGCATGACTTTGATATTTTTGTCAAACGCGGTTCTGCTCCCAAACCAGATACCAGCAGCTATGACGAGCGCAGTGCCGAAAAAGGCTCAGACGAACAACTCACCATTGACCAACCCATATTGGACGACTATTATGTATTGGTACGCTCCTTTAAAGGCAGCGGCGGATACAATTTAGAAGCCTGTTTAGAAAGCCGATCGAGCAATGCAGCCATAGAAACCTTGCCTTTAAAAGCCAGCACCAGTGGTATTTTGGTCAAAGATCGGGTGTCGCAAATCGTCTACAAAATGGGAACCTCCAAAACCCTAAGCGTAGAAATTGATGCCCCTGTCGGCGACAACCCCAACTTTGATGTTTACGTAAAACGCAACAAAATCCCGAAATGGAACGACTATGACGGTCGCGGTATCACGCAAGGCTCTAAAGAAAAAATCGTCATCAACGATCCCGCCCCCGGTGATTACTACATCCTTATTCGCGCCCAAAGCGGAAGCGGAGGGTATAATTTAAGGGTTTCGGTGGAGTAGATGAGACAGGAGGTGTGAGACGGGATATATGAGATTAAATTGATAATTATTTTAAAAATTTTAACACCTGTATTTTGGTTGAGGAAACTGAGATATGGGTGTTTTTTTTGTGAGATATGGTGGTTGAAAAATAATATTTATATAAAAAAAATTCTTCAAGAAAATTTTGGAAATCTTAGTTTAATTGGTTATTTTTGAGCTCTTGAGTATGTGTAAGTTTGTGGAAAAAGGTAACTGTTGAAGAAGATGATACTACTCAAATATTAGATTTAATTGCTGAGAAAATTAACTTAGAGAAAGTCAATTATTATGAAGCCATTATTAAAATATAGAGGTGGAAAATCAAAAGAGATTCCACATATTATCAAACATATTCCCCAATTTCAAGGCAGATATATTGAGCCTTTTTTTGGTGGTGGTGCATTATATTTTTTTCTAGAGCCTAGAAATGCTATAATTAATGACATCAATTCCAAATTAATGACTTTTTATCAAGGTGTTAAAAACAACTATGAAAATCTTCGAGTTGAACTTGACGAAGTAGCTCAACTCTATAAAGTTAATAGGAAAAAATTTAAAGAACTAAAAGAAATATCAAATGGAGAACGAGTCGATGATGACAATGAAAAACTTTATTACCAAATTAGAAAGATGTTTAATGGTCTAATTGACAAGAAATATTCTGATGCGCTTTTATATTTTTTCATTAACAAGACTGCTTATTCTGGAATGATTAGATATAACTCTAAAGGTGAGTTTAATGTCCCTTATGGACGATATCCGAATTTAAATACTTTATTGGTAACTTACGCACATCATAAACTACTTGCTAGAACTCAAATATTCAATTATGACTATAAAGAAATTTTCAATATGTCAAATGAGGATGATTTTATGTTTTTAGATCCACCTTATGATTGTGTTTTTTCGGATTATGGAAACGTTGAATATAAGGGGGGATTTAATGAAGTCAGTCACATACAATTAGCTGAAAGGTTTAAAGATTTAAAGTGTAATGCTTTGATGGTCATTGGAAAAACACCACTAACAGAAAAGCTTTATGGTGAAATGATAGTGGATGAGTATGGAAAGTCCTATTCAGTAAATATTCGAAATAGATTTAAATCAAAGGCAAATCACATTCTGATTTCAAATTATGGAAATGAAGCAATGAGACGCTCTCCAGAACTCGCATTTGAAATAGAAGTAAACTATTCCACATATGGCGAAAATAGATAGCAAAGTAATATTTGTTACTACCTCTCCAAGAACACCTGCCAAAATGATACCCGAGATTGAGTTGTTGAACACTCATTTTCGTGGTCAGAAATGGGATAATAATTCCCAAAAGGCATTTATGGAAGTATTACGAAATGAAGATTATTTTCATGGGAAAGGAGCTAAAGCTCCTGCTTTTAGTGCACGAGATAGAATTAATAGAGCACCAAAAGCATTAGGTTTTGTTACTTTGAAGCCAACAATTAGTTTAACTGAAGCAGGAAAAAGGCTTATTAAATCAAAAAGAAAAGAAGAAATATTTTTAAGACAGTTACTAAAGTTCCAAGTTCCTTCTCCTTATCACATTCCAACAAACAAAGCTGCAGATTTTTGGGTAAAACCCTATCTTGAACTATTTCGCTTAGTTCGATATTTTGGTTCATTAAAATTTGATGAATTAAGACTTTTTGGGCTTCAATTAACTGATTTCAGAAATTTTGATAATATAGTTTTAAAAATAGAGCAATTCCGAGCCGAAAAAGCTAGAAACAAAGGAAATTATAAGCAGTTTTATAAAGATTATCTTTTCTCTGAGCTAAGAGAAATTTATGAAGAGCGAATCAAATCAGGAAACACAAAAACAAGAGAAACACAGGATGCCTCAATAGCTAAATTTCTAAAAACACAAGCTTCAAATCTAAGAGATTATGCAGATGCTTGTATTCGATATTTAAGAGCTACAGGTTTAGTAAATGTATCACATGTTGGAAAATCTCTATCAATTGTTCCTGAAAAAATTGATGAAGTTGACTTTTTTCTGAGATATACAGACAGAAAACCATGTTTTGTTGACGATTTGAAGAATTATGTTAATTATTTAGGAAATGCTGAATTGCCAAGGTTATTTACTGATGATAGGGATTTGCTTGTAGGTAATCTTCAAACACAATTCCCTGAAATAAGGATTGATGACACTTTAACTATTGAACAATTGAAGGATATTCTTGCCCATGAATTGGAACGCCGCAAGAAAGAAATAATCATAAATGAAATAAGAAAAATAAAAGACTACAAACTATTTGAAGATATTAATACAACTTTCGAACAGATACTTGATAAATCACTTTATGATGCGCCACTAATGTTAGAATGGAATACTTGGAGAGCAATGACAATGATAGATGGTGGTAATATAAAGGCAAATTTAAAATTTGATGATTTTGGCAATCCCATGTCTACTGCTCAAGGAAATACTGCTGATATAATATGTGATTATGGAGATTTCGGATTAGCAGTTGAGGTTACTTTACAAAGTGGACAAAGGCAATATGAAGCAGAAGGAGAACCAGTAGCTCGGCACCTTGCAAAACTAAAAAAAGAAATTAATAAACCTGCATATTGTTTATTTATAGCTCCCAAAATCAATGAAGCGTGTATTGCTCATTTTTACTATTTACATAAATTCAATATTACTTACTATCAAGGAAAATCAACTATAGTTCCACTACCACTAAAAGTGTTTATTAAAATGATGGAAGATTCATATAGAGCCAGTTATGTTCCCGAACCAAAGCATATTCAGCGAATTTTTGAAAAATCAAATGAATTAGCAAATTCAGTGAATAGTGAAATAGATTGGTATAATCAAATAACTGATTTCGCATTAAATTGGCTAACTTAAACTTAAACACCTAAACTACATTTACCTAAAATCATTCAACATAATTATTTGAAATTATGAGTATAGAAGCAAAGAAATTAAATCTAATGCAGATAATATTATCTATTGATAGTGAATAATTTATTGATGAGATAAATGCTAAAGTTATTTTATTACTTGTTTATGGAACAACTAATAAAACGCCTTAAAAAAATAAAAAATGAAATTAATTGTTGATAGTGGCTCTACAAAAGCCGCTTGGGTATTGATAAATAAGGATAAACACATTATTGGCAAATGGCAAACAATGGGATTGAACCCATTTTTACATACGGAAAAAGAAGTATCGGATGCAATCTTAGCAGAACAGTTGTTATGCAAGTATGCTGCTAAGATTGCCGAAATTCACTATTTTGGGGCAGGCTGTTCAAGTCCTGAACGCTGTCAACAGATGGCAGCACCCTTGCAAAAAATTTTTACAAACGCGAGTATACAGATAGACCATGACCTTAAAGCGGCGGTATTGGCAACTTGTGGTAATGGCAAAGGGATTGTTTGTATTTTAGGCACAGGCTCTAATGCTTGTTATTATGATGGACAACACATTCAACAATCAGTGCCTGCGCTCGGTTATATACTTGGCGATGAAGGTAGTGGCAGTTTTATGGGCAAAAAGCTTTTGGCTAATTTTTTATATAAACGCCTGCCTGTTGATTTATCAAAGGCATTAATCGAAAAATATACATCACTAAACAAAGAAATTATACTAACCAACATTCATAACAAACCTAATCCTAAAGCTTACTTGGCCTCCTTTGCTGAATTTTTAGGGCATCATCAAGAACATCTATATGTGCAAAAAATGTTATTTAATGGATTCATAGAATTTTTAGAAACCCATGTACAACATTATCCGCAATTGCCAGTTGTGAAAGTTCATTTTGTAGGCTCCATTGCTCATCATTTTTCAACTATATTGAAACAGGCAGTGTTGCAAAAAAAATGGACAATTGGTAAAATTATTCAAGAGCCAATTCATGAACTGACGCAATATTTTTTAGAAAAATAAGTATGAAATTATTGATTACATCCGCTACCCAACTCGAAATTGAACCTTTATTGTCTTTTCTTGGACAAAAAAATGCCGTTTTCAATCGAGACTATTTACTACACTGTCAATATAAGGAGCATGAAATAGATATTTTGCTAACAGGTGTCGGTTTATTACATACCGCCTTCCGCTTGGGAAATTTGTTGGCAAAGCAGCAATATGATGTCGCCTTGCAAATGGGCATCGCAGGAAGCTTCAACATACAGTTGGCCATTGGCGATGTAGTAGAGGTGATGAGTGAACAAGTTGCAGATTTTGGAGCTGAAGATGATTATGAGTTCATTCCCATTACAGATATGGTATTTTATAATGCAGATGAACCTCCTTACCAAAAAGGAGTACTCAGAAATGTGTCTGATGTATTTCATGGTAAATTGCCTTGGCTTCGGCGAGTGCGCTCGGTAAGTGTTAACAAAGCGAGTGGTTCTAGACACAGCATTTGGCAGATTACCAAACACTTTCGACCTGATATTGAAAATATGGAGGGAGCAGCGTTTTTTTATGCCTGTTTAAGCCATCAATTACCTTTTTATCAAATTCGTGGCATTTCTAATCATGTAGAAGTGCGCGAAAAAGACCATTGGAATATTGGATTAGCTGTAGAAAATGTGAACAAAGTGATTACAGAATTAATTAAAAAGATATAAAAGTTCACAGTCTTTATTTCAATATTCTGTTTTTAAAGTTGATATTTAGCTTTTTGGATGTTTAGCTTTTGGACTTTTTGGTTATTATTCACGAATCCACGAATCCACGAATCTACAAATCACGAATCCACGAATCCACGCAAAACCTAAGCAAGTTTAAACAACTCATCTAAAGCATTAACTAATTCCATATTTTTCTGTGGAGAGGAACTATTATGTAGCGCAATTGCGGGTGTTTTCACAATTTGGTTGCTCAATCTATCAATAAAATGAGTTTTCACTTCCTCCGATAAAGTATCCCCAAATTGCAGGTCTAACTCTTGTAATAGTAAAGACTTAAGGTTGTTTTTCAACTGACTAATCCGCTCATTAGCAGGCACATAGCGATACCAATCCATAAAATGGCGATACTCCTCTCCTATGATTTGCTCCACATGAGCAATGGCATTCAAGCGGCTCAATTGTACGCTTTTAGTACGTGTATTCAATTGATCGACATTAAACAAAGAAATATTTTTATGATTTCCAATAGAAGGTTCAACATTAGGTGGCATTCCTAAATCTACCAGTATTTTTTCTTGGGAAATATTGTGATAAGCCATTTTATCTTTTAAAAAATGAGGGCTATTACTCAAACCAAATATCACTATATCGTATTCAGTTAAAATGGCATTTTCTAATTCCGTCCATTCTACCAGCTCAAAATTATGTTGTTCAGCAATTTTTGCAGCTTTTGAGCGAGTCCGATTAGTTATTCCTATTTTATTAAATTGAAATTTACTAGAATATTTAACTACTTCTTTAGCTATATGCCCTGCCCCTACAATCAACAGTGATTTTTGAGATAATGTATCTACTCCCCAAAACAGTTTTCCAATATTCAAAGCAAGGTAACTCAATGAAGCAGAACCAGAGCGAAATTGCGTTTCATTTTGAATCCGTTTGTGCATTTTAAAAACCGACTGCATAATGCGTTCCAAGATTTTTCCTTGTAGATTATGTGCTAAAGACTGTTGATAAGCCGTTTTTAGTTGATTAATAATTTGCATATCACCAACAACAACAGAACGCAAACCACTAGCAACCTCTAAAATGTATTTTGTAGTAGGCAAGGTTTCGCTTTGTTGAACAAAGTAATCAATAAATGTTTCACTTTGAGGTAGTTGCTTAAACTTTAGAAAGCATTGCAACATTTGTTCTGTGGATATATGGATAGATTCAAAATAAATTTCTGTGCGATTGCAGGTGGATAAAACCACTAAACCAGTTGGAGAGAGTTCCTTTTTGACAAACTGCAAAAACGAGGCTATCTCACTGTTAGTCAAGCAACAATGTTGACGAATGTTAACGCTTGCTGATTGATGAGAAATAGCAATGGAGCGCACAGTTCGGGCAGTGTTTGTAGGGATAGTAGTAATAACAGGGTGCATGGTGTTAATTAAATTTTCTTATTTTATATTTGAGTTTTAGCTGTAAAAATACGAAATTTTTGCAATCAAGCAAAATGATTGGTTTTAAAATTCTATTGTTTTTGACTATTTTTGCTAAAAAAGGCACAAAATATGACTATCACACAATCACATAGAACATGACAATCATACAATTGCAGTACATTATAGCGGTAGATACTTATAAAAGTTTTGCAAAAGCAGCTAAAAAGTGCTTTGTAACACAGCCTACCTTAAGTATGCAAATTAAAAAAGTGGAAGAGGAACTAAGTGTGTTGTTATTTGACAGGAGCAAAAAGCCTGTTTTAACGACAGATATTGGCAAAAAAGTAGTAGCGCAGGCTAAATCTGGCTTAAGAGAGCTCAATCGAATCCAGGACATTATTAAACAACAAAAAGGCGAAGTGAAGGGAACTTTGCGAATTGGTATTATTCCTACATTAAGCCCTTATTTATTACCACTATTTGTTACAGATTTTATAGAAAAATATACTCAAATAAATTTAATTGTAGAAGAGTTATTCACAGAGCAGATCATTCACAAATTGAATCATGATTTAATAGACTTAGGCATTTTAGTAACTCCTTTAAACCAAAGTAATTTACGTGAAATTCCACTTTTTTATGAAGCATTTGCCGTATATATGTCTACTTCACATCCTTTGAATAAACAAGCAATGATAGAGGTAAGAGATTTAGATTTAGATGATATGTGGTTGCTTAAAGAGGAGCATTGTTTCCGCATGCAAACAGTTAATATTTGCGGTAAAAATAATCTACCCCAAAATCCCAACCGTTTAAAATTTGAAAGCGGAAGCTTAGAGACCCTTATTAAAATTGTGAATAAACAGTTTGGCTATACTTTATTGCCTGAACTAGCTACTTTAGATATGAACGAAGCGCAACGTACTCATATCAAGCAATTTAAAAATAAAGCTCCTATGCGAGAGGTTAGCATAGTCGTACATCGCAGTTTTTTAAAGCAACGTTTGATTCAGTTATTAAAAGAAGAAATTATTTCGGCTGTTCCTGCTCATTTACTTGACAAAGATCGCGGCGAATTGATTTTGTGGAATTGAGTAATGAGATGTGAGATAGGAGACATGAGATTTGAGATTTTTTTTTAAATATTTAAAAAGCCAAAAGTCCAAAAAGCTAAATAGTCAAATGAACAAGCAACAATTGAATTAAACCAATGACAAAACCGAGTACACCGCCAACAATTTCAATAAAGCGAAATTCTTTTTTTAGGATGCCAAATAAAATGGCTTCGAGTTTATCAGAAGAGAAGGCAGCTACTTTTTCAAACACAATTTTTTCCACATCTAGGTTTTCTTTGGCTTTATCAATATAGGTTTCAATGGCTTCGGGCAGTACCTCTTTAATTTCGTCTAGTGCGACTTGTTTGAGTTGCGTTTTCTTTTTTTCACTCATAAAAGCTGCCAAAAAAGGCGAGGATTCTTGTAAAGATGCTTCCAAAAATTCGGTGATGCGCTCATCAATGAGTTCCATCACCCCGTCTAAGTTTTCTTCTTTAATCAGTTTTTCTTTAATTTCATCAAAAGAAATTAACTCGCGCGCTACTAATGCACCTAATTTTCGGGCTAGGGCTTTTTGTCGTTTAGGGAAAATACCTTGGATTTCAAAAGATAAAATGCGTTTTTTCTCTTTTGGGTGAAAGAGCATTTTAACTGCCAAAAAGTTTGTAAACCAACCAATCACCGCAGCGATAAAAGGGAGGGTGTAAATCATAGATTTTGCTATTGTTTGTGTATTTAGGACGCTGTAACAAAGGCTTTGTCACGTTTGGACTTTTGGACTTTTGGACTTTTAGATTTTTGGACTTTTGGACTTTTGGACTTTTGGACTTTTGGACTTTTGGA
>JAHDHV010000651.1 GCA_020631155.1 Bacteroidota bacterium
CCTTTGCTTTCTAGTATATCTATGGAGTTGTCATATATTTCCTCTACTCGTAGCCGCATTTCATTCGTTTCTATATCTTCTACTCCTAAAAAAGTATATAAATCATCGCAGCTAATGGGTATACTAGGCAGTACCGACAATTGCAGCAATAGCCATTGTTCATCCTCCCCTAAAGGTTGTAAGTCAAACATGGCTTTGATGAGTGCTTCGGGTTTTATTTTGGCATAGTCGCGCTTTTGTGCTTGGTAAGTTGTCTTTACTGCTCGGCTTTTGGAGAGTTGTAAAATGCCTTTTTTATGGAGGTCATCATATAATTGCTGTAAGTTATATCGCTTTGCTGCTGCTAGGTTTTTAGCCAATAATTCAATGCTTAAAGTATGCTGTTCTATTTGCAGCAATAGTGTTTCTAGCAAGTCCATATCCTCCTCAGCCACAGGGCAATAGCTGGTAAATAATTGTTTAGCCAATTCCATCGGCAGCACCTCAACGGTATAGGGAACAAAGTCATTATGAGAACTGCGCGAGGTCAGCAACTTTGTCCAGTTGGGCAAACCCAATTCCGCTGCAATGCGCGCTAGGGTTTTGTCGTCATTTACATTATCCAGCACCAGTAAATTTTTGCCCTTTATTTTCCGTAGTTCAGCCAGCAAATTCTTCCAATCGGTTTCGCTATTACCCGTCATGGCTAATTGCAGGCGTTCAGACACCGAAGATAAGCGAAAACCATCCTCCAAACTACTGCCATCAGGCACCACAACCCATATCAAATGCTCGTACTCCTCTAAATGTTTGTGCCAATAAGCAGCTGCCAACATACTTTTTCCAATTCCCCCCATGCCATTGAGCAGAAGCAAATCTCTATTTTTTTCTAGTTTTTCAGCAATGGCTATCAAATCATCGGCTCGCCCTATAAAAAAGTCATGCGGTTTTGCTGGTGGTGTATTACAAAGAATTTTTTCAGGAATTGGAGGTTTTACATTTAATTTTTTACCAAAATCCGCTACTTTTTCACCGAGTTCATCCACTTTTTCAACAACATTATCAACCTTATTTCCAACTACATTTATATCATCTTCTAAACTATCAAAACTAACTGATAACTGCTCTTGAATATCATTCAAAGTATATTGAATATTGTATTGCTCTTGTAAAACAGTCGCAACTTCTTGTGTGATGCCTTCTAATTTGTCTAAAAGCGTTTTTTGTGCGTTTCCTATCAATTGTTTTCCTAAAGCTTGTTGATCGGCTTCTTGAAGTTGTGTTATTTTTTGTAAAATGAGTGTGTTTTGCTCTGTTGAAATATCCGTCAAATTTTGAATAGCAGTTTTTAACCCTGTCATTTCTAGGCGAATAAAAGCGCGCCATGCTTCGGTAAATTTAGGGTCTTTTAGCACCTCGCCAAAGAAAAACGGAATCAAAGTTTGTAGCTCTGCCAATGCGCTCTCCAATTCAGGGCTATAGGCTTCGCTTATTTCTCCTTCAATAAATAATTGTGGTAAAACTGATTCTAATTGTTCTAAAAGTGGTGCTAAGGATTGATTAATCACTTGTTTATCAAGCAATTGTTTAATCTCCTCTTCCGAGCTTTCAAACTCTTTTTTTGTTTGAAAATTTTCTTTAATTTTCTTTTTTAACCGTTTAAATAAGCCTTTTACATCACTTTTATACTGGAATTTGTGAGGAGGATATTGTTTAAGGTAAGTCTTTTGTATATGGTCTAGCGCGCGGCAGATCGCTTCAATCAGAGCATTTTGTAAGTCGTGGTTTGGTGTATCCCCTTGCCGCCAATTTTCCAGCGCATCGGCAACGGTGAGTTCATCATATTTATTGATTAAAAAATTGGTGCGCCCCAGTGCTAAACCTGTGACTACCTTACCTAAAAAAGTAGGTGTAAAGCCTGTACTGATGGCCGCAATACCAAAAGCAGCAGCACAAACAGCGAAGTCCTGAAATTTGATGTTGGGAGTTTTGGGCATTGTTGTTGAAATGGAATT
>JAHDHV010000652.1 GCA_020631155.1 Bacteroidota bacterium
AAAATGGCATTTTTAGCCCTTTCAGTATAGTATTATCACTAATGCAAAAGTTGAGATTTATTATGAAACACAATTTTATTTTTATTCTATTTGTTGCATTGTGTATAGGTTTACTGAGCAACCTAGCTAACACACAACAACTGTATGCTCAGAGTGTAAAATTTGGGGCAGGACTTACCTTAGATGATGATGCTCAAAATGGAGACCTTTCAACAGGGCTGATTTTTGATGATAATGCCTATGGTGAAATGCCGCGCCTCAATTATCAAATGCAATTTACCAGTAAAAAGAAGCCACGCAACTACCTCAACTGCCCAACGCCTGTTCATCAGGGCTTGATGGGGTCTTGTGTCGGTCATGCTTTTTCGACCGCCTTAACCATTATGCGAGCCGAAAAAAGGGGAATTACCGATCCTACGCAAATGGACGAGATGCGACACTCCCCGCTCTACATTTACAACCAAATAAAGGTGAGTGAAAACTGTGAAGCAGGCTCCTATATGACAGATGCGCTTACACTGCTGCAACAGAAAGGAGACTGCCTTTTACAAGATTTTGCACCCAATGACTGCCATCCTCAACCTACCTCAAGAGAAGACCGTCTAGCTGCCAAGTATCGTATTAAAGATGCAGGAACGCTATTTAGTTTGAAAGCAGCCCCCGAAACAAAGGTAGAAACCACTTTAGGGGCATTGTCAGAAGGCTATCCCGTTGTCATTGGTATGAGAATAACACCTTCATTTATTCAATTAAAAAAAGAGCAATGGAGACCTGTAAAAGATGAACCGACTGGCGGCGGTCATGCAATGGTTGTAGTGGGCTATGATAATATGCGAAAGGTATTTAGAATTATGAACTCCTGGGGTAAAAAATGGGGGAAAGAAGGGTTCTTTACCATCGGCTTTGATGATTATGCAAAATATGTTAAATATGGCTATCAAATTTTACTCGAAAAAAGAACAGACCCCAACATTACACCCATCGAATTAAAGGGAACCTTTGAGTTTTTACAGTATGATTATTACGATGAAAACAATGAAAAATATATTTTTACAAAAAGAAATCCAAACTTAAATGGGCTTTATTACACCTTAGAGGGTATTGAAAAAGATACTTGGTTTCGCATTAAAGCCAAAAATATGACCAAAGGAAGTTATGTTTATGTCTTTAGCTTAAAGCCAAATCAAGAAGTGGAAATTTTATATCCATCTGATAAATCTTTGGTATTTAGCCAAAGCAATGAATATATAGACGGTATAAAAAATGGAAAAATTCCTAAAAAGCAAAAACCTGTGGTGGTATCCGAAGATGTAGAATTGATGATACCTCAAATTGTGGAGGGAAGTGAAGGATTAACAACCGATATTGCTGGCACAGACTACCTCTGCATTTTATACAGCGATCAGGAAATTAAAGACATTCAGGAACTCGTCAAAAAGGTACAACAAACAGATAGCGAGGACTTTGCAGAGCGTCTACAAACTGCTTTTGGCGACCGCTTGATGCCTACCACAGATATACGCTACATACCGCTCGGCATGGGTATAAAAGCTTCTTCCAGAAAAGGATACATCGCACCTATTGTCCTAAAAGTAGAGGTGAAGTAGGCGTTTGGCTTTTTAGACTTTTAGATATTTAGACTTTTAGCTTTTTGGCTTTTTGGATATTTAGATATTTGGCTTTTTAGCTCTTGGCTTTCGCTGATTTTTTTCAAAACGTTGATTTTACTAAATACTTGTTATCAAAAACGTTGATCCGTAGATTCGTGATTAGGTGTTTTTTTGATGTTTTTTCTTTTTTAATAATTTCCGTAACAGTCTGACCACATGCATGTAGTCGAACTGTTACGGAAATCAGTTCTAAATTAATTTGGAACGAGTAATTCGTAATTCGTAATTTGGAACGAGTAATTCGTAATTTGTAAGGTATGTTTCATTTTCTTCCTAACACTTTAATTCTAAGATTGCTATTTAGCTAT
>JAHDHV010000153.1 GCA_020631155.1 Bacteroidota bacterium
AACTTTTAAAGGCTAAGAGCAATAGTTGTTATATGAAATCCCTCTTTTTCTGACATACTCATTTAATTTTATCCATCTACTTACTAGGAAAACGAAAAATAAGAATAATTAAGTTCCTGAAAATGTAATGCTTCTGCAATTTTTTATATTTTTTGCCTACTTACACTCTCCTTTTTCAAAGCTAACCACTCCATTTCTAGTAGCTACACAAGAATTCGAGTAGGTTTTGCCATCACAACCACAAACTGGGTCGTATACACTGGCGCACATTACGTTCTTCTTGATTTTTATCGGATCAATACAGTCCGTACCGATGCTGTAGGTTTCAGGGCGATTGGATAAGTCTTTTTGACAAGGACCTGGTGCAAATGCGCGTAAACCATTTTTCTTTGCCATACAAGGATTGTCGTAAGTTTTGCCATCACAGCCGCAAACAGGTTCGTATTGTTTGGTACAGGGTGCAGTTGGATTGATTTTGCTATTGTCAATGCAGGCGTTGCTGGTGGTTGGTACGCTCTCCTTGCCATTTTTCGAGGAAGTATCACCACAAGTTCCATTTTTAAAATAGTTCAAGCCCTTCTTTTTGGCTTCGCAAGCATTGGTATAGGTTTTTCCATCGCAACCGCAAACAGGCGCAACGATGTCTTGGCAAGTCGCATTAGGGCGAATGCGCGTTTTGTCAATGCAGTTTTTGGCATTTGGACGTTTACACTCACCGGGCGTAAAGCGCGTTAATCCCTTTCTTTTAGCTTCACACTCATTGCTATAATTTTTTCCGTCACAGCCACAAACAGGCTCATAAATCGTTGGACATTCGGCTTTTAGGTTGATTTTGGTGCGGTCTATACAATATTTGGAAGTACTACCGTCAGAAGGTGGTGCTGGTGTTGCTTTTTTTGCATTAAAATCTGTTTTATCCCCTGCACAGCGTCCACTTTTATAAGTTATCAAGCCTTTTTTCTTTGCCTCACAAGGGTTGCGATAGGTTTTTCCATCGCAGCCGCACACAGGCAAAATGGTTGTATTACACACAGTTTTTGCCTGTTTTGCCAATTGACTTTGATCAATGCAATCTGTGCCATCTATCAGTGTTTTGTTGGTTTCATTAGGGTCTGCAATGGTTTTTTTCTGCGTTTTGCAAGCCCATAAACTAATGAGCAATAAAAAGCCGAGGATGCAGATAAATTGTTTGGCATACATAAGCATTTGGTATGATTTAAATTAATTAAAATAATGCCCAACTATAGTCAAATATAAAAAAATATTTTGTAGATTTACATTGTAAACGTGTTAATGTTCATGTAGTAGCTGTTATAACTTAGTAGTGGGCTACCAAAAAGTTGGCGTAAATTATGTAAACAAACCCTAACTGTTAAAACCCAAGTCTATTATACAAAGTCATTTAATTAGGTAGAAATGCCTATACAAGCAGTCTCCGAAGGTGTACACACTAGAGGAGATAGAGGGTGTTGTAGTTCACCCATTGAGGCTAACCCCTCATAAGTGAGTTGTTAGGCATATTTGTCTACATAACTTGAAACTATTTTTACTTGTAAATAAGTACTTAGACATTAGATGTGAGATAATTCATTTACTATCAATGATTTATGACAAACCCAATAACTGTTTAATTTTGTCTACTTACTTAGGATGAATCGGTTTTGGGTTTTTGGCTGTTTAGATTTTTGGAAGTTTAGACTTTTGGGTTTTTGGATGTTTAGATTTTACTTAATAAGGTAACAAATCGTATTAAAAACCAATTCGTAATTAATTTATTCTACAGTAACCGCTACAGCATAAGTGTCGGTGGGAATTGTCGTGCCATCGCCACAAGGTCGGCTGCTGATGTGTGCGAGTAGATATTTAGAGCCGCTGTTACCTAATGAAAAAGGAAATTGGATGTCCATAGTTACAGTTGTTTCATTGCCGCTACTTGTTGGCGCACTGCTAAAGGCGGTGATCTCTGTATCATTACTCGAAAAAACATCATCTTCTGATAAGTATATCTTAGCAATGTCTCTTAATACAAAATCATCCAAACCTACATTATCTCTAATTACTACAGAGCCAGTGATTTCATCACCTGCGGCAAATGTTTTAGTGGATAGTTCAAAATCACTGATGGTAACAGAACAAGAGGTGTTATTGGTGCCTGATTCGTCTTCACAGGCATTGAGCAAACATAAGCTTAGAGCAAGCGTAGTAATCATTAACAAGCGGTAAGTCCATGCGTTTTTAATTGAAAGAATGTTCATATTTGAATAAAAATTTAATTATTAAAAATGGATGGTGAATTTAGGAATTGTTATTGGAAAAATGGGTAAAATGCGTTCATTTTCAAGTAACATAATGTTGTTTTTGCATTTCCTAAAAACAATTTACAATGGCTAAGACAATGCTTGAACAACATCGTTTAAGAAGGGATTTTGATTTCATCTTTTGGCTTAAAAAATGTGTCTTTTGCTTTCAAGTTTTCCCTTTTTTAGCCACCTATGCTCTTACTATACTCTTCAAAAAACATTACACTTTAAAATAAAACGTATTATATTTAGCTTTAAAAACGAAAGTTAAAGTAAGCCTTTAGACGATACACTAGATGTAAATTGCTCTTTTCTCAAATATTTTTTTTTATTCAAAATACAGCTATCTCCCTGATAATCAATCATTAATTTAACATTATATTTCATCTACAAGCACTTATTTACAAAACTATAGTTGTGGAGTTAAAAAGTTTCCTATTTGTTTGTATATTAGTGTAATATTTTTTTAAAAAAAGTAAATTAATTGATTGTTCATATAAATTCAAAACCGTGAGCTATGAAGTCATTTGACAGCAACAAAGTTAAAAATATTGCGCTTTTGGGACACTCAGGTTGTGGAAAAACGACCTTAGCAGAGGCCATGTTGTTTGAAGGGAAAGTAACCAACAGACGTGGCACTATCGAAGATGGGAATACTGTATCAGATTATCACGAATTGGAACAGGAACGCGGGAATACCATATTTAGTTCCTTACTGAATGTTCAATGGAAGGATAACAAAATCAATATTATTGATACACCCGGCTACGATGACTTTGTAGGGGAGGTCATTTCCTCATTAAGAGTTGCCGATACCGCAGTAGTTGTTTTAAATGGTCAAAATGGCGTAGAAGTCGGTACAGAAATCATTTGGGAATATGTAGATAAATTTAAAACCCCAACGCTATTTGTGGTCAATCACTTGGATCAAGACAAGGCTAGTTTTGACGATACCGTAGAGCAGGCGAAGGGGCGTTTTGGCGATAATGTAACCATTGTTCAATATCCTTTAAATCAGGGCAATGGTTTCAATGCCATTATTGACGTGTTAAAGATGGTAATGTATCAATTTCCGCCAGAGGGTAGTAAACCTGAAAAACTACCTATTCCTGACTCAGAAAGAGCAAAAGCCGAAGAATTGCACAACGAATTGATCGAAGCCATCGCCGTTAATGATGAAAACCTAATGGAGCTCTACTTTGAAAAGGGTTCATTGGATGAGGCTGAAATGGCAGCAGGGTTGCGAAAGTCTTTAGTTTCTCAAGATATTTTCCCTGTTTTCTGTTGTTCTGCAAAGCAAAATATGGGTAGTGGTCGCGTATTAGGTTTTATCCGAGATATTGCACCAGCTATGATAGACTTAGCCCCTGCCGACCTAACTGATGGCGGCACTTTAGCCTGCGATTCTAGCAAAGATGTTTCTTTATTTATTTTTAAAACAGTATCAGAACAAAACTTAGGCAATATGTCCTATTTCAAAGTTTTTTCTGGTGAAATCAGTTCTGGCACAGAGCTACTCAACTCCAAAACAAGAGGCTCTGAGCGTATCAACCAAATCTACATACTCAATGGTAAAAATCGTACTCAGGTCAACTCCTTAAAAGCAGGTGATATTGGAGCAACTGTAAAGCTTAAAAATACTCCAACCAATACGACTTTACACGAAAAAGGGCATACTCATGAAATCAAGCCAATTGTTTTTCCAGAGCCTCGCATTAATGTAGCGGTTACTACAGATAACAAGGCGGATATGGAAAAATTGGCGCAGGCACTGTATCAATTACATAACGAAGACCCAACGCTTACCATAGAGCTATCGCATGAGTTGAAGCAAACCTTAGTTGGTGGGCAAGGAGAATTGCATTTAGCTAAAGCAAAATGGCTAATTAAAAACAATCAGAGGCTGGATTTTGAGTACATTAAACCAAAAATACCATTCAGAGAAACCATACGTAAATCTACAGAAAGTATGTACCGCCACAAAAAACAATCGGGTGGTGCAGGGCAGTTTGGCGAGGTTCATATGTTATTAGAACCTTATTATGAGGGCATGCCTAATCCACCGGGATTGTCTGTAAGACGTGGACAACAACTGGTAGAGTTGGATTGGGGTGGCAAATTGGCTTTCCTTAATTGCATTGTTGGTGGAGCAATTGATGCCAAATATATGAATGCGATTATGAAAGGGATTATGGAAAAAATGGAAGATGGTCCATTAACAGGTTCTTATGTGCGTGATGTGCGAGTATGTGTTTATGATGGAAAAATGCACGCCGTTGATTCTAATGATATGGCGTTTAAACTAGCCGCTTCGATGGCATTCAAAAGCGGTTTTCAAAAAGCTAGTCCTCAATTGCTAGAACCTGTGTATGATGTAGAGGTGTTGGTAGCAGGCGATGCGATGGGCGATGTAATGGGTGACCTACAAACACGCCGAGCTATGATTATGGGTATTGAAGCTGCTGGACATTACCAAAAAATTAAAGCGCGAGTTCCTCTTATGGAATTGTATAAGTACGCTTCTACCCTACGCTCCTTAACACAAGGTAGAGCTAAACACACACAGCGTTTCGCAGAGTATGCAGCCGTTCCGTCAGATGTTCAACAACAATTGATCAGTAATCATAAGGCGGAATTGCAGGAAGCATAATATAAAGACGCTACTATACGCTGAACACCTTTGTTTATTACAAACAGGCAAATCGAACAGGGCTTTTTAATGCCTTGTTCGATTTTTTTTTTACTCGTAACACGACTCCTCGCCTTACTCTCGAAGTAAAGCTTTATTTTTTTAGCAATTGTCCCATTATTTTTTTACATTTAAATATATTGAGCATAAAGACAAACGTTCAAATGCATAAAAAATGTAACGTTTTTTTAATTTTGTGGTAGGATACAATTTTAAACTGATGGTAAGTAGTTAGACAAAATTAAACGACATTTGAACTTGCCATAAACTGTTAATAATGAGTTAATTCTCTCATACCTTGTGTCTCATATCTTATGTCTAGGTATTTAAGTATTTCCGAAACCTAACAAACGCCTTTTCTATGAGCAAACACATACTTATTTTCTTTGTAGGACTACTACTACTATCTACCAATGTCTTGGGGCAAATTTGGAATATAGACGACCGTTCTATTTTTATCAAAAGTACACCCGAAGAAGACTACATTATCGGTTGCGCGGAGTTATACAATAAAACAAGCGATACGGTAGAGGTGATGTGGGAGCGAAGTAAGGAATCTTTTACCAATAAAGACTGGGAATCTTATGTGGTGGATGATGAAATTGAATGGGCTCCTTTTGTGGATACAGGTACTTTTGAACTCTTGCCCAAAGATACCCTTCAACTGTGTGTCAATCTGCTCTCTTACCATACTTCTGGTCGGGGAACAGTGATTTTACACTTATATGCCGATGCAGATAGCGTAAATGTGCAAGACAGTATTGTTTACAAAATAGATGTAGACTGGCCAAGTGCCACTAAAAAATCCAAGCAAATACGCCTTTATCCCAATGCTGCACAAGACCATATCCACATTGACTGGAATAATTTTGAAGAAAAAATTCAACAAGTAGATATTTATAACTTAATTGGTATGAAGGTCGCAACACATAAAGTCAAGGATATGAATGAAGTTTTTTCTATTGAATTGGAAGATTTAGACAGTGGCGTTTATTTTATTAGTATGTTGAATCAATCTAAAAAACTGGTATTTACTAAAACATTTTCTAAAGTAGACTAAGATTGGAGGTGGGAAAGTTTTAAGTTTAAAAAGTCAGAAAGTTTTATAATTTATGAATTTGTAATTGGCTGATGACTAAAGCTTTTATTACAGAAAGAGCCAAAAAGCAATTTTAAAATTAAAGTATTAGGATTACTATCAAGTATATCCTTAATATACCATTGTCAATTTGTAATTAAATATCCATTCGTAATTTCTAATTCGTAATTAAATCATCATGAGTTTATTAAAAGCCCTTTTTGGTCCTAGTCGCGAAGATATATGGCGGCAATTAAGCCAACAATTAGGCGGTTCTTATATTAAAAGTGAATGGTGGCAGATTCAAAGCGACAAAGTAGAGGCGCGACATAAAGAATGGGTCATCACATTAGACCAATACGATCCGAGTGGTGATGGGATTCGATATACTCGTATCCGCGCACCCTACATCAACAAAGACGGCTTTCGATTTACCATTTACCGAGAAAGTTTTTTTTCCAAAATTGGCAAAAAATTAGGAATGCAAGATGTTGAAGTTGGACATCCTACTTTTGATGATGAATTTATTATTAAAGGAAATGACGAACATAAATTATGGAAGCTTTTTTCCAATAGAAAAATTCGCAACCTTATTCATCAACAGCCCAATATACATTTGAGTATTGTTTCTCCCGCCAATAGCAAATGGTTCAAAAAGAAATTTGGAACAGATGTAGACGAACTGCAATTCAAGGTCAGCGGCATCATCAAAGATTTAGACCAATTACATTCCCTATACGAATTATTTGCCGAAACCCTCAACCAACTGTGCCACATCGGAGCCGCCTATGAAGAAGACCCTTTGTTGTAGATACGCAGAATCTTGCGTATCTACCTACACCTAAAAATCCCCTAAAGTTTCTTCCAACTGTGCCAATGCAGTAGCCGTTTGCTCATCATTTGGAGCTTTGCCATGCCATTTGTGCGTACCTTCCATAAAATCAACGCCTTTACCCATATCCGTTTTCATTAAAATAACGATGGGTTGCCCTTGTCCTGTTAGAGACTTTGCAGTTGCCAAAGTTGCCAAAATTTCCGTCCAATTATGCCCGTCCATTTGCAAGACTTTCCAACCAAAAGCAGCCCATTTTGCAGGCAAATCCCCTAGTGACATAATTTCATCATTAGGGCCGTCAATCTGTTGCCCATTCCAATCTACAGTAGCAATGAGGTTATCCACGCGATGATGCGCCGCCGACATGGCCGCCTCCCAAATTTGTCCTTCTTGTAGTTCACCATCACCATGTAATACATACACCAATTTATCATCCTTATTTTGTTTTTTGGCTAAAGCTGCCCCAATCGCCACCGATAAACCCTGTCCTAACGAACCGCTTGCAACCCGTACACCGGGCAGTCCCTCCTCTGTAGCGGGGTGCCCTTGCAAACGAGAATTGATGTGTCGAAAAGTCGCTAATTCCGCCACTGGAAAATAGCCTGAGCGCGCCAAAACGCTGTAAAAAACGGGCGAAATATGCCCATTTGACAGGAAAAAAATATCTTCATTAACACCATCCATTTTAAAGTCGGGATTGTGTTCCATTACCTCAAAATATAAGGCGGTTAAAAAATCCGTACAACCCAAAGACCCACCCGGATGCCCTGATTGACATTGATGTACCATGCGAATAATGTCGCGCCGTACTTGTGAAGCTATTCCTTCTAGTTTTGCTATATTTGACATATTGTTTGTTGATTTTTTTTGTAAAAAAGAAAATTTTGATGGTCAGGTAGAGAAAAGGCATGCCTTTTCTCTACTAAAAATTAAATGAAACTAATTACAGCCTAAAATACCTGATAATAAATTTATTGTTTGACAATTAAGTACTAAACAAAATCAAACGGCATTTGAATTTATCATAAATCCTTAATAATGAGTTAATTATCTCACATTTTATGTCTTAAATCTTATATCTAAGTATTTATTCACCTAGCAAGTTTCAACAGTTTTTTGAATCAGCACTTTACATCTAACTGACAATTTCTTATCTTTAGAACTGGAGTTCGTTTTAATTTTATTATTTTAAAAAAAACGAAAATCAAAACAAGCTCTAATTGAGAAACCCACCTACAAACTTAGAGAATTATCGTTTAAAAGTAAACAAAAAAGTCATGAAGTTAATCATTTTTGATATTGACAACACCTTGATCAAGGCAGTCAATGGGGGCTACTACTACTTTTTCCAGACCTTTGAAAATCTGTTCCATGTGCGCGCGCATACGATGGATTTATCACAATATGAACACCTTACAGATTCGGCAGTTCTAAATGATTTGTTTTTAGAACACTTCAACCGCTTACCCACTAGCACAGAAATTACCCGATTAAAACAACACTATATTGCTAATTTAGAGCAAATCCACCAACGCTACAAACCCGCATACAGAGCCGTCAAGGGCGCAAGTGATGCCTTTCAACAACTCAAAATGAGCCCCGAATGGATGGTCAGCATCGCAACGGGCAATTGGTACGAGGCCGCCGTATCGAAATTAAATTTTGTAGGTATTGACATTTGGGATGTAGTCGGCGCATTTGCTCAAAAAGAATTAACCACCAAAGCGCAACTATTAGAATTTGCCCTCACCATCAGCCTTGCCCAAAACAACGGGATTCCCTTTGAGAAAGTGGTATACATCGGCAGTTCCATCAAAGATTACAAAGCCTGCGAAGAACTCAACATCGCTTTTATCGGCATCAGCGAAAGTGCCATCAAACGGCAGTATTTGGAGCTATCAGGAGCTACTATGTTGAAGGATTTTAGCAATTTTGATGCCTTTTTACAGGCACTGCATTGGGTGTATTGTTAGTAGCTTTTTGGATATTTAGATTTTTGGACTTTTGGATGTTTTCGAGTTTGGTTCGTCGGGGTGAAATGCTTTCACCCATTTTGAATGATTTCTGTAACGAAGGCTTTAGCCGTCATGGTAGTAGTAATTACTAATCCACGAATCACGAATCTACTGATCCACGAATCACGAATCTACTGATCCACGAATCACGAATCTACTGATCCACCAATCACGAATCTACTGATCCACCAATCACGAATCTACTGATCCACGAATCACGAATCCCCAAACCTTCCAACTTTGTAACCCGATAAACCTTTACAACTCCCTGATTGTTACATTACTGTTATACATAAAATGATAAACTTAACAATTTACTAAACACAAAATCGTTCAAACAACTGTAAATAAAGGGAAAGTAAAAGACAAGTTTGACAGGCTAAGATTAACAAATAAACAAAATCTTAAATCTTATGTCTTACATCTTGTATCTAAAATTTCTCATCTAAAAATCACTAATTAAAATAAGAATATGGCCTTACTATATAACTATGGCGACCGCATTATTTCGGAAAACGAACTGACAGAACGCACTATTTCAGGAATGGTAGATGTTGCCGTTGAGGAGTTTTTTACCGAGCGAAGTGGTAGCGTACCAAGATTCACACCTGTTGGCATTGGAAAGCCGTTGAGCATCGAAATTATATCTATATACTCAGGTGATGCGCCCCAAAAAACGCTAGGTGGCAAAAAAGATTTGATGGTAGCTTCTGCCATTAAAAGCAATATTACTTATGATGCTGCGCCGCGAATGATTAACCAATTGATTTCTAAGGTAAAAGACCATAAAATTTACGAGCCTTCAGCTGTAGATTCAGGTTCTCCTATCGTTTACTACACGCCTGCCCTTGACATCAATACAGTTACTTGTACCTTTGAATTGGTTGCCGAACGTTTTAGCCGACAAGTATTTGACGACATTAGTAGCTTGTTTAAATCTGCTTCGGGTTTGCCGATTTTTGCCCCTGCTAGTTCCTTTTTAATGGCAGGCACGCGTATTGTAGATATAATGGGTTCCATTGGCAGGGCTCTTTCAAAAAGTAATCCTTTTCTGAAAGAAAACTATAATATTCGTTTAGACACTCCACTATTCAATACAGATCATGCTCGTCAAATCGTTATTTGCAATGATGAAGATGTCGATAATTTAACTAGAAAGTCTAAAATTGTCATTGACCAAAATACAGGCAAACCGTTTTTAGTCAACAAGCAAACGCAAGCACGATACGAAGGGGATGCGCCTTATATTTTGATTAGTATAGACGGCAGAGAACGACATGATTTAGAAAACTTCACTCCTAAATTGGCTTCTTCCGCTATGTTAGACCGTTTTTATGGCGATAAAAGAGGCGCGAATAGCACAGAAATCATTGAAAAAGCAATGGTTTTATACAATGATTATTTTTATCATGAGAAAGCCAAAAAATTAAAAGAAAAATTAGCAGAGCAAAATGGCTCGGTAGATTCCAACGATAGAGGGCAAAAGCTACTAGAGGCATACAGCAAAAATATTACACATGATGTCTTTAAGGTTGATGTGTAATTTTTGGAGTTAGAAGGTTTTTAAGGTTAGAAAGTTGTAAGGTTTGTGGATTTCGTGATCAGTAGATTAGTGATTTGTTGATCAGTGGATTAATAGTAATATCCAAAAAGCTAAAAAGCTAAAAGTCCAAATATCCAAAAGTCTAAAAATCAAAAAACATGCAAGGGGTTAAATCATACAAACAACACAAAATCAGCGACAGCGAACAGTACGATGCCATTGTGATTGGCTCAGGAATCGGGGGGCTGTCGGTGGCTGCATTGATGGCAAAGGAAGGCAAGAAAATCCTTGTTTTGGAGCGACATTATACGGCAGGCGGCTATACACACGTATTCAAACGCCGAGGCTACGAATGGGATGTTGGGATTCACTACATCGGCGAGGTACACCGCCCCTATACCGAACTCGCCAAACTATTCCACTACATTTCGGACGGAAAATTGGAATGGGCTTATATGGGTGATGTATACGACAAAATTATTTTTGGAAAAAAAGTATACGATTTTCACGCTGGAAAAGAGAATTTTATTGCCAAAATGAAAGAATATTTTCCAGCCCCGAAAGACCAACAAGCTATTGAGGAGTATGTGGCATTGATTTATAAAGCCCAAAAAGCAGGACGCATGTATTTTGCGGAAAAAGCACTGCCGCCTGCGATTAGCTGGGCAACGGGAAAAATGATGCGTAAAGGCATGTTGACTTACTCTGACCGTACTACTTTAGAGGTGATGCGTGAACTCACTGATAATGAGGAGCTTATTGGCGTTTTATGTGGTCAGTATGGCGACTATGGGTTGCCTCCTGCTCAAAGTAGTTTTGCCATTCATGCGGCGGTAGTGAAGCACTTTATGAACGGCGGAAATTTCCCTGTTGGTGGTTCTTCGCGTATTGTGGAAACGATTGCGCCTGTGATTGAGCGTTCTGGCGGTTTGATTTTGACGAATGCGGAAGTGGATCAAATTATTGTCGAAAAAAACAAAGCGGTGGGGGTACGAATGGCGGACGGAAAAGAGTTGCGTTCACCGATTATCATTAGCAATGCAGGTGTGCCGAATACTTTTGGTCGCTTATTACCTGCGGAAGTGCGCCAAAAACACGCTTTGCAAGAAAAAGTAGATGTCATTCCGCCATCGGTCGCGCATGTTTGTTTGTACATTGGCTTGCCTTATTCGGCGGAGGAATTGGGTTTGCAAAAGGCAAATTACTGGATATATCCCGAAAATGGTTATGATCACGATAAAAATGTAAGCGATTACCTAAAAGACCCAAACAATAGCGAACTGCCTGTCACCTATATTTCTTTTCCAGCCTGCAAAGACCCCGACTGGTCGAATCGCTACCCGAATCGCTGCACGATTGACATTATTTCGCTGGCACCTTATGAATGGTTTGCACAATGGGAAGGTAGTCGATGGATGAAGCGCGGCGAAGAATACGATGCATTTAAGGAGCAGTTGGCGCAGCGATTGTTGGAAAAACTCTACGAAATGGAGCCGCAGGTGAAGGGCAAAATTGAGCATTACGAACTCTCCTCGCCCTTGACAACACGGCATTTTTGCAATTACGAAAAGGGCGAACTCTACGGCTTAGACCATACACCTGAGCGTTTCCGTCAGAACTTTTTGCGTGCTAGTACGCCTGTTAAAAATTTGTATTTAACAGGACAAGACGTGATTAGCTGCGGTATTGGCGGTGCTTTGGCAGCAGGTATGATTACGGCTTCGGCGATTATGAAAAAGGATTTTTCGAGTAAGATTCGGAAGGAAGTGAAGCTGGAAGGGGTTTAGACAGGAGATGTGAGACTTTTTTGAGTTGAAAAGTTTTAAGGTTATAAGGTTGGAAAGTTTTACAATTCGTGATTTGTCGGAGTGAAATGCTTTCGCCCGTTTTGGCTTGTTTGTGTAGCGAAGGCTTTAGCCGTTAATCAATTACGAATTACGAATTTATTTAG
>JAHDHV010000154.1 GCA_020631155.1 Bacteroidota bacterium
AACAAAAATCACTCAACATCAACCCGTCATTTTAACGTTGACTAACTACTAAGTTATTCACTGTTATGTTTTCAATACTTTGTTTTTAAGTGGTTCGTTGATTTGTGATTCGTTTCGTAGAGAAAATGCCTGCTTTTTCTCTACAGCCTGCTTCCCTTTTTTCCTTATTTAAAATTTAACGAGATATAAGTATAATTCTATAGAAAAAACTACCTTTACCAAACTCAAAAAAACAAACAGTTAAAAGTACATGGAAGATTTATTAAAAAAATTTAAAAATAAAAAACCCACCATCGTTTTTGAATGGAACGACCCTGAAACGGATGCAGAAGGTTGGGTCGTGATCAACTCTTTGAGGGGAGGGGCAGCAGGTGGAGGTACAAGAATGAGAAAAGGATTAAATCGTGCGGAGGTAGCTGCTTTATCCAAAATTATGGAAATCAAATTTTCGGTATCAGGGCCGCCCATTGGTGGAGCAAAATCGGGCATCAACTTTGACCCAAGCGATCCGCGCAAAAAAGGGGTGTTGAATCGCTGGTATAAAGCAGTTACACCTTTATTAAAACACTACTACGGCACAGGCGGCGACTTAAATGTAGATGAAGTAGGGGAGGTGATTCCAATTACAGAAGATTTTGGTTTGTGGCATCCACAGGAAGGCATTGTTAATGGGCATTTCCAGCCGCGCGAAAGTCAGAAAATTCACTACATCGGGCAGCTTCGACAAGGGGTGTCTAAGGTGGTAGAAAATACGCTCTATACGCCAGAAACCGACTACAAACGCTATCGAATCGCTGATTTGATGACGGGTTTTGGGGTTGCCGAAACAGTAAAGCATTATTACGATATTTACCACCAAACAACTCTGAAAGATAAGCGTGCCATCATTCAAGGCTGGGGAAATGTGGCAGGTGCAACGGGCTATTATTTGGCGCAAGAGGGCGCGAAAATTGTTGGTATTATTGACCGTTATCATGGCATTATTGATGAAAATGGGCTGGATTTTGAAACAGTGAAATCTCTTATGTTATCTCGACAGGGGAATAAACTGTCGCCTGATGCTGCCAATATTATGCCTTCTGAGGCGGTTAATGAACGTATTTGGGATATTCCAGCAGATATTTTTATCCCCGGTGCAGCCTCTAATCTAGTTGGTATGGAGCAGTCTAAACGATTGATAAACAAAGGTTTGCAGGTAATGGCTTGCGGCGCGAATGTGCCTTTTGTAGATAGTGATATGTTTTTTGGAGAAACGGCGCAATATGTAGATGCTCACTGTACATTGATTCCCGATTTTTTAGCCAATTGCGGAATGGCGCGCTTATTTGCTTACCTCATGAATGATGAAATAGAGATTTCAGATGAAGCAATTTTTGGCGATGTTTCCAATACGATTCGCGATGGTTTGTTTAATGTGTACAAAAAAAATACATCTAAACGAAATTTTACTAGAACCGCTTTGGAAATTGCTTTGAAGAAAATTATGGGAGAGTTGGTACCTGCCTAGAAAGTGAGAACTGATAATCACTGACTTTCACAAAAAAAACTTGCATAAATGATGCATTTTCCTTTGTTAAATGTTTCTGAGAAAAAATGGAAGGACGAGGATTTGATGGACTATTTGTTGATAGATGAGTACATTTACACAGATAGTAAGACTTTTTGGGATACTTTTATTCACAATAAACTTTTTTGTGATTGCAAAGGGCAGCTATATGTAATTGATGGAAAAGAACTGCCAAACTCTTGGTGGAGAAAAGTTTTTAAATGGCTGCCTAATGTATACAAAATTAAATTAAGGTTTAAAAATACAGGAAAACAGCTATCGCTAGAGGAGTTGCGAAAGTATCTTTTAGCTCGTATTCACGATTTAAGCGACTATGAAGGGCGAGAAAAATGGATACAATTTATTCAACAAGCCAATAGTTATGAGCAATTGATTGGTGGACAAATGGATGACTAAGGAATGTTGTAATAAAAAAAACGCCCTTCATATATTGGCTATGAAAGACGTTATTAAACCAGTTCATTATGTATGTGACAATAGATTATTTTTTTTGATAAATTTATTTAATAAACATAGAAACTTGTACCTGATGGTAGGTGGTCAGTATCGGGACCGGGATAGTCAATATACGTGCCACAATGGGTTGAATATTGAGTCAAAATGGTTGGGTTGTTTTTGTCCTCTGCAAATGCTTGTGCCCCTGAATATGTTTTAAAAGCCTCTCTAGTTACGAATATTCCATTTCTTGAACCTCTTACCCAATGTTTAACAGCAAAATACGGGTTTTTACAGCTAAATCCAAAGTCAGTATATTGAATGCCACTTAAAGTGGTAGGTGAATTTGGCGGCTGAACAAATACAAAGTAATCTAATACTTTTGTGTGATGACCTTGTGGCGTTCTATCAGCTGTAGGGCTAGGTTCTTTATTAACAAACTGGAAGGATGCAGTTGCTTCCCATCGTTCTAATAAATACTCAAATTGAGAGCCAGAAGCAGGAGATAATTCAGCATCAATATTAAAATCTCCACCAAGTACGACAGGTTTTGTTAAGAACCTAACAATACTTCTGATTTGCAATATTTGCCCGTGTCTAGCATATATATCTCCCATTTCAACTCCAGCATCCATATGGGTGTTAATTACATAAATATAGCGATTTTTACGCTTTATGTAAAATAGACTGTATAATAAGCCTTTTTGTGCCCAACAGTCATCACCACTAGCATTACTGCAATTATCAAATTCTATAACACCGCTACCTATATTTTGTATTTCAGCTTGGTCAAAACAGGTAACTAAACCTGCTCCTTCTTCTAGCCCCTGCCCATTATCTGATTCTAGACATACATATCCTGCTGATTCTACACAATTTACAAGTGTGCCGCGTGCTGTATTGTCAAATGCTTCTTGAAAAAGTAAAATACTTTGTCTACTAACTTCATTGTTTGCATAATCACAAAGGGATAAAGCTCTTTCTTGACATGCTGCACCATCACATTGAGGACCATTAAAGATGTTTGGTGTATCCATCAATTGAGTATTTAAAGTCATCATAGTAATAGGGGTAGGATTAACTACATCCTTATTTGTTGATTGAGTATTCAGGGTGCCTTCCAACTCTTTTACTTTTTGTTTAAATTCTTCTATTGTATAACGTGGCAATACTTTCTGTTTACCTACTGTTTGTTTGTTAGAGTTTATTGTGGATTGGGCTATTCCACCATTTAATTTTTGATTGTCAAATTCCGATTCAATAGGATCTTTTTGACAAGACGCAAAAAGCAAGACGCAAAAAACAAATAATAACTTACGCATAATATGGGTGTTTAATAAGTGATAAATATAATTGAGTTAAATAATCTTCACACTGATTAGTGATGTGTCATTCTAGTAGTGGGTAGTGTGATTTCTTATAAACACCTTTTCAATATCGTTTTCATTAATAAGAAGCGTAAAGACATTGTTTTTCCCTTTTAGATTTAAAAAAAAATATTTACTATTCTCTTTTTTGCTCCTTCCACAAAATAGATTTTTCCAACTCAAAAAATTTTCTTTATCTTACCCATCTTTTCAGTAAAAAAGTAAAGCATATTTATTCTATGCCCACAATAAAATCCAAAATCAACCCGAATTCCGCTAGTTTTAAGGAAAATTACCAGCAAATGAGTGCCTTAGTCGCTGATTTACAGGAAAAAATGAAAAAAAGTTTGTTTCAAGGAAAAGAGCGACACATTAAAAAAGCACGAAAACTGGAGAAACTCCTAGCTCGCGAGCGCATAGAACTTTTATTGGATCAAGATTCCCCTTTTTTGGAATTGATGCCATTGGCGGGCTTAAATCAAGGAGGATTTGGGGCAGGCGGTACGATAGTGGTAGGCATTGGACTAGTGGAAGGACAGCTAACCGCTATTTCCGCCAATGTTGGGTCTAATAAAGGTGGAGCTATTGACTATTATACTTTGCAAAAAGCCTTGAGAGCCAGTAAAATATCTATGGAAAACGACCTGCCCGGCATCAATTTGGTGGAATCGGCAGGAGCAAATTTACCCGAACAAGCCAAAATTTTTATTCATGGTGGGGCTAATTTTCGCGACATCACTCGCCGTTCCAAAATGGGCATTCCTACGATTTCCGTTGTTTTTGGCAATAGCACAGCAGGCGGCGCGTACATACCGGGCATGTCCGACTATACGATAATGGTTAAAGAACGTGCAAAAGTATTTTTGGCAGGGCCGCCACTTGTCAAAATGGCAACCAACGAAATTGTGGATGATGAAACGCTTGGCGGCGCAGATATGCACAGCAAAATTTCGGGTGTTTCCGACTATCTCGCCACCGATGAATACGAAGGCATCCGCATGGCGCGCGACATTATGAAACAATTGAAAGCTGCCAAACCACAGTATACACCTCCCAAAAATATTGTCGAACCACTTTACGATATAGACGAACTTTTGGGCATCGTTCCTGCCAATATTCGACAGCCTTTCGATGCGCGAGAGGTGATTGCTCGAATTGTAGACGGCTCTGAATTTTCGGAATTTAAGCCCAATTATGGGGAAACATTGGTAACAGGTTATGCTCATATTCATGGTTATCAGGTAGGAATTTTGGCAAATAATGGGGTGCTTTTTTCGGAATCTGCCAATAAAGGGGCGCATTTTATTCAATTGTGCAATCGAAATGATACGCCTTTGCTGTTTTTGCAAAATATTACAGGTTTTATGGTCGGCAAAGATTACGAGCAGGGTGGTATCATTAAACATGGCGCGAAACTCATCAATGCAGTGTCCAATAGCGAAGTGCCAGCCATTACGCTGATGATGGGTGCATCTTATGGGGCAGGTAATTATGCGATGTGTGGTCGGGCTTATGAACCTCGCTTTTTATTTACTTGGCCAAATCACAAAATTGCGGTCATGGGTGCGGAGCAGTTGGCAGGGGTCATGCAGATGGTACAAGAGCAAGCAGCCCGAAAAATGGGTGTTCCCATTGACGAGGAGCAGTCTAAGCAAGTGCGCGCCTATATGATGAAAGACATTGAAAAACAGTCCAACGCCTATTTTTCTACTGCCAAAATATGGGACGATGGCATCATTGACCCACGACAAAGCCGTACCGTTTTGGGCTTTTCCCTTGCCATTATTCACAATACAAAAATTAAAGGCACCAAGGAGTTTGGTATTTTTAGGATGTAGTTGAGAGGTTTAAAAAGTTGTAAGGTTATAAGGTTGTAAAGTTTTATTTTTTTTAAAAAAATATCAAGCCCACAACCCGAAACCACCAAAAAACCCACAACCCGAAACCACCAAAAAAACCACAACCTGAAACCACCAAAAATCCACAACCTGAAACCACCAAAACCCACAACCTGAAACCAAAAAATGGACGTAATGCATTACGTCCCAACAGACCCACAACCCAAAACCACGAAACCCACAACCACAAATGATTCACAAAATACTCATCGCTAATCGCGGAGAAATTGCCATTCGCATCATGAAAACCTGCAAACGCATGGGCATTGCCACCGTTGCGGTCTATTCGGATGCGGATAAAAACGCGCTTTTTGTACAACAAGCCGATGAAGCCATACACATTGGCGGTTCACAGGCTGCGGAGTCCTATTTGAATGTAGATAAAATCATTGCTGCTGCCCAACAGACCGCCGCCGATGCTATACATCCGGGCTATGGCTTTTTGGCAGAAAATGCGTCTTTCGCTCGACTTTGCGCCGATGCAGGTATTATTTTTATCGGCCCAAATCCACAGGCAATTGAGGTGATGGGCTCTAAAATTCGGGCTAAAACGCTGATGCAAAAACAGGGTGTTCCAACTATTGCAGGTTATAAGGGACAGGAGCAAAGCGTGGAGGTATTGATGGCGGAAGCGAAAAAAATAGGTTTTCCAGTCTTGTTAAAAGCATCGGCAGGTGGCGGCGGTAAGGGGATGCGGATTGTGCGAAAAGCAGAGGAGATTACGGCAGCGATTGAGGCAGCAAAGCGGGAGGCAAAGTCCGCTTTTGGGGATGATACACTATTGATTGAGCAGTATTTTGACTCTGCCCGACATATCGAATTTCAAATTTTAGGCGATCAGCATGGACACATCATTCACTGTTTTGAACGGGAGTGCTCCATTCAAAGACGTTATCAAAAAATTATTGAAGAAACCCCTTCGCCAGCCCTAAATGATGCACTTCGTCAGCAGATGGGAGCGGCGGCGGTTGCTGCTGCTAAAGCGATTCATTACGATAATGCTGGAACAGTAGAATTTATCCTAGCTCCTGACAATTCCTTTTATTTTCTCGAAGTCAACACTCGTTTACAAGTAGAACATCCTGTTACTGAAATGGTTACAGGTTTAGATTTAGTGCAATTGCAAATTGAAATCGCGGAAGGTAAACCGCTAAGCATTACACAAGAAGCCTTACAACAGCGCGGTCATGCGATTGAATGTCGAATTTATGCGGAAGATGCAGCCAATCAGTTTTTGCCTGCTACGGGAAAAATTGAATTGTGGCAGATAGGCAAAACGCCCGATATTCGCTATGATACGGGTGTGGAAACCGCCTCGCATATTGATATTTTTTACGACCCGATGATCGCCAAAGTCATTGCTCATGCACCAAATCGCGCGGCTGCCATTCGCAAAATGCAACGTGCTTTGCAAGAATTAGTGCTACTCGGCATCACTTCTAATAAAGATTTTCTAATTGCTATTTTGCAAAATGAAACCTTTAGAACAGGCAATTTTGACACCCATTTTCTGGCAAAAGCCTTTGATTATCAAATACTTGAACTGAGAGAACAACAACAGCATTATTTAGCAATAGCAGCTACACTTTGGCAGTGGCAAAATCGTCAACAGACAAAAAATACCTTGCCACATATTCCTTCGGGATGGCGCAATAATTTTTATCAAGCACAGCAACAAAGTTTTCAAATTGCCGAGCAAACCATCAATTGTGCTTATCAATATGAACAACAAAACCGCTTTTCTTTTTCCCTAGCCGAACAAAATTATACCACAGAACTACTTGATAAACAAGGGCATAATTTGACGATTCTCATCAACAATCATCGAATAACATTCACCATTGCAGAAACGGCAAATGAGTTGTTTATTCATCAAAATGATATGGGAACGGCCGTTGTTCAAAAAGTGCCGCGCTTCCCTGAAAAGGAGGTGGAAGCAGTGAAAGGCGGTTACTTATCCCCGATGCCGGGCGAGATAATTAAGGTGTTGGTAGCCGCAGGCAATTCTGTTAAATCAGGCGATCCATTGCTGATTATTTTATCTATGAAAATGGAAAATACCATTGAAGCGCATGAGGATGGCATCGTAGAAGAAATTTACGTAGCAGAAAAATCATTTGTAGAAGCAGATACTCTGCTGTTGAAAATGAAATCTTAGGATTTTTTGGTTGTGGGTTACATGGTTTCAGGTTGTGGGTTTTTTGGTTGTGTTCAGGTAAACGCTACAAAAAAACAATAACCAAAAGTCTAAAAATCCAAATATCCAAATATCCAAATATCCAAATATCTAAAAGTCTAAAAAGCCACAATCACTTCTTCCGCCAATAAAAATAAATCAATGTACAAATACCGCCGACACCTAAATAAAAGGCAGTTTGTGTACTGTAAATCAACATGGTTAGTGTGTTAGCGTGTAAACTACTCATGCTGTAAAGAGCCATTGCTTGCGCCATTAATAGGTGAAAAGTGCCTAAACCCTGCCCTTGTACGGGAATAGAGCGCGCCAATGTCCCGACCGCCAAAAGAGTTAAGCCTGCTTTCATATCCAAGTGCTCACCAGCAATGTCGTAGCCAAAAAACCAGAGGTAGGTTGTGAGGTAGTAACCGCACCAAATGAGGATGGTGTAGACCAAAAAACGCCATTTATATTTCATTCGAGCGATGCTCAAAATCCCATCTCGCAAGCCTACCATGCCCTTCTTCATCTTTTGGCCGTATTGATGTTCACCAAAACGTTTCCACAACCATCTACCAATTAAAAAAGAGATTCCAAAAAATAAAATGACCACCCAAATAAAACCAGCGCGGTTCATCCATTTTCCAAGAATGGGTTCAAATAATTTTTCCTGAAAAAAGGTGTTCATCGTTTCCGCCTGAAAAAACACCGCTAATACAGTAATGAAAGCAAAGCACAATATATCAATTAAGCGTTCACTCACTACTGAACCCATCGCATAGGAAAAGGAAACGCCTTCCATATCGCGAATGGCATAGGAACGAGCTATTTCGCCAGAGCGTGGAAAAATGAAATTGGCAAAATAACCCACCAAAAGCGCGCAAAAGACTTTGGGTAAACTTGTTTTATGGTCTTCTTTTTCTGTTTCTAAAAGTAATTGCCAGCGCAAACTACGTATAATGTGAAATACAACACTTACGCCTAGTATGAGTGGAAAAAATAGGATATTCGCCTTTTGAATTTCTGCCCAAAGGCTGCTAAAGTCTTGCCCTTTAAATGTCCAATACATTAACAATACAGCAACTCCCAAAAAGAGTAGATACTGTATAGACCTGATGATTTTTTCTTTCAAGATGATTTATTTCGTGATTCGTTGATTGGTGATTTGTTGGTTCGTGGATTCGTGGATTCGTGGATTCGTGGATTCGTGGATTCGTGGAAAATATTTATTTTAAAATTTATTAAAAAATAAGAACCTTAAAACCTTGTAACTTTCCAACTTTCCAACCCTCAAAAAACCTTATTGCCCTTTCCAGACGGGTTCGCGCTTTTGTTGGAAAGCCAAAATGCCTTCTATTGCATCCTCTGTTTGCACTAGCTGCATGAGCATTTTGTGGAGGTATTCATGTGCTTCACCTGCCGTTTTATATTGCAACTGATGATAAGCCTTTAAGCCCATGCGAATAGCAGTTGGTGAAAATTGACAAAGCTCTTCGCATAGTTGTTGCACTGCCTTATCCAATGCTGCCTCGTCCGTTACTAATTCTGTTACCAAGCCATTTTGTAAAGCCTCTTGTGCCGTCATTTTTTTGGCTCGCATACACCAGTCCAATACTTTGCGCGGCGGCATAATTTGTAATAAAGACTGCATCACCTGCATCGGCCACAGTCCTCGTTTAACTTCTGGCAGGCTAAAAAAGGTGTTTTCCATCGCAACGACATGCGTACAAGCCCCGATCAATAACAAACCACCTGCATAGACGGGCGCATGGACTTTTGCGATGCAAGGCTTGTATAATTCTGCGCCTAAGTTGCCGATAATCACTGGCTTATCGGGTACAGGAATAGTGGAGTTGATTTCTTGATGGCTGCCCGAAAAGGCGCGCAAATCGGCACCTGCACTGTATATCGTCCCCTTTGCTGCCAATACAACAGCCCATATGTCCGAATTGTGGTGGGCATAGGACAGTGCGTAAGCCAATTCGTTGACCATTGTTGGGTTCATTGCATTTTTTTTCTTGGGGCGATTGAGGGTGACGGTCAATATGTGTTCTGTTTCGTCAATGAGCAAGTAGCCAAATGTTTGCTCATGTAAATTTGCAGTTTCTTCTTTTGAATAGGTCATGGAGTGGTTGTTGGTTATTGGAGAAAATTCGTGAATTTTCTTTACGGTTTTTGGTTAAGGGTTTACATATCTTGAAATCTGCGAATTATGAATTTTTTAAACTCGTTTTTACAACAATAGTATTGTGTAAAGTTCGGTGAACAGGGCATCTATCGGCGATTTCGAGGAGGCGTTGACGCTGTTTTTCGTCTAGTTCTCCTTCCAATTCAATAAAGCGTTCAATTTGATCGATTTTGCCCTTTTGTGTAGCATCAGTGCTGTGTACTTTTTGATGTTGCAAATGCACTTGAACACTTTTCAAATCCCATTTTTTACGGTCGGCATACATGCGGAGCGTCATGCTTGTACAAGTACCCAATGCAGCGACCAGTAAATCATAGGGTGTTGGACCAAAATCATTGCCGCCTACCGATTCGGGTTCATCGGCAACAAAACGGTGCTGCCCTGCTTTAATGTCGGTGGTAAAACCTATATTGCCTGTACGCACTACTGCTTGTTGAGTGGTAGACAGGGGAGTTTTGGCTGGTGCTGGCAAATAGCGTTTCGCCCAACTGCCAATCACATCGCCCACATATAAAGAATCGGCTGCTTGCATGAGTAAATGGTCTGCACCATTGAGAGAAATAAAACTCTTGGGGTGATGGGCAGCCTTGTAAATGCGCGCTGAATTGTTGATGTCCACAATTTTATCTTGTGGAGAATGTAGGATTAACAAAGCTTTACGCATTTTTTTTACTGTTTCCAATAGGCTTTGTGAAGCTAAATCATTAACAAATTGTCGTTGAATGGTAAAGTTTCGACCACTTAGATTGACATTGGCAGCACCTTTTTCCCAAATTTCGGTTAAAACATCTTTAAATAAATGCTGTACATGATGGGGTTCAGCAGGTGCACCAATGGTCGCCATTGCTTTGACGCTCTTAATTCGAGCGGCAGCAGCTAAAGTGGCAGTTCCTCCCAAAGAATGACCGACTAATAATTCTGCTTTGCCATAGTTATTGTTGACAAATTTTGCAGCAGCTACAATGTCGTCTACATTACTTGAAAAGTTGGTATTGGCGAAACTACCTTCGCTTTGCCCTAAACCTGTAAAATCGAATTGCAAAACGCCGATGCCTTGCTGGGTTAAGCCTCTACTGATGTGGCGAATGGCTCTTAGGTTTTTGGTGCAAGTGAAGCAATGGGCAAAGATAGCATAAGTATAGGCATGTCCATCAACAGGTAGGGAAAGTTTGGCCGCTAATTGCTGGCCTTGTAAGTTGGGAAATTGTAGTTTGGTGGTTTTCATTGTTGAGATATTATACTTGAGATGGGAGACATTAGACAGGAGATTTGTAATGCAATTATAAAAAAAAAGCCGTAGATATTTAGGACTACGACTCATTTTAATTTTTTATCTATGAAGGCTAAAGCTGTCGTTACAGAAATTATATTGAAAGGAATTATTCATCAAAGAATTCGGATCACGAATCACTGATCTACGAATCACGAAAACAACCTATGTTTTCATTTTAGAGCGTTTGACCAAATAAGCATGTAGCATTTTCCACCAGCCTTTGCCGTCATCTTCTTTGGCTGCGTTGATGTCTAGGATTTCAAAGTCGATTTTGTATTGCAGACACTTTAGCTTTAGGTTTTGTGTAAACTGCTCCATCTGCTTTTTGTAATACTGTTTCACTTGACTAGGTTTGACTTTTTCTTCTTGTCCCGTTTCCATATCTACAAAGATATACGGGCGATTTTCAAATTCAAAATCCAACTCCTTTTTTCGGTCTACTACGTGAAAAACAACGACTTCGTGTTTGTTGTGTTTGAGGTGTTGTAGACCAGAAAATACCTCATTTACATTTTCGTGATTCTCAAACATATCACTAAAAATGATGACCAAAGAGCGTTTGCGAATATTTTCGGCGATTTCATGTAAGCATTTGGCGGCTGCCGTTTTGCGCCGATCTTTTTTCACAATTTTACGCTCTAAAACCTTGTGAATATTGGCTTTTAGCAAATTGTGGTGAACCGTAGTAGATTTTGATTTGGTGTGAAATTCGACTTCATCGGAGAAGATGGTTAAGCCTACGGCATCGCGCTGCTTTTTGAGCATATACATCAAAACGGCGGCGGAATAGGCGGAAAAATGTAGCTTATTCAAAGGCGGTTGATCGGCTTTACCAGCATCGGCAGGGAAGTACATGGAGGAGGAGGCATCCAATATAATACGGCAACGAAGGTTGGTTTCTTCCTCAAACTTTTTGATAAACATACGGTCGGTGCGGCCGTAGACTTTCCAATCCACATTTTTGATGGGATCGCCGGGATTGTAGAGGCGGTGCTCGGCAAATTCTACCGAAAAACCGTGAAAGGGGCTTTTGTGCAAACCGATGATAAAACCTTCAACGACTTGTCGAGCCAAAATATCTAATTGATCAAATTTGTGTAAATCTTGTAGACTAACCAATGTTTTTGCCATATCTTATTTTAATTACGAATTACGAATTGTTTTTAATTACGAATTACGAATTATCAATTACGAATTATATGTGTGGTCATGTTGTGGAGACGTGATATATTACGTCTCTACGTCTGAAATCATTTATAATAACAAAAATAGCCCACAATAGGATTTATTGCAGGCTATTTTTACAATTTATT
>JAHDHV010000003.1 GCA_020631155.1 Bacteroidota bacterium
GCTTTTTGGCTTTTTGGCTTTTTGGCTTTTTGGCTTTTTGGCTTTTTGGCCGCTTTGATATTATCTTTACATAAATCACAAGTCTACGAATCCACGAATCTCAAATCTCCTGTCTCAAATCTTAAATCTTAAATCTTAAATCTTAAATCTCATAAAAAATAAAAATACAATAATGAAACCACAATTAGACATCACACCTTTGAACGAAGGCAGCGAATTAGGCCTTAAAAAACCATTATTAATTTCGGGACCGTGTAGTGCCGAAAGCGAGGAGCAAGTTATGGAAACTGCGCGTAGATTGGCGAAACAGGGCAATATCCACCTATTGCGAGCAGGGATTTGGAAGCCGCGCACCCGACCGAATTGCTTTGAAGGCATCGGCAGCATTGGCTTGAAATGGTTGAAGCAGGCAGGCAAAGAGGTTGGACTGCCTGTAACTGTTGAGGTTGCCAATGTGAAACATGTATACGAAGCCCTTCGCATGGGCATTGACATTTTGTGGATTGGCGCGCGCACGACTGTTAACCCTTTTGCGGTGCAGGAAATCGCCGATGCGCTACGGGGCGTTGATATTCCTGTGTTTGTAAAAAACCCTGTGAACCCCGACCTACCGCTTTGGATCGGTGCTTTGGAACGCCTGAATCAAGCAGGCATCAAGCGGCTTGGAGCGATTCATCGAGGCTTTTCGACACATGGCGAGAGCAAATACCGCAACAATCCACATTGGGAAATTCCGATAGAGTTGATGCGCCGTCACCCTGAATTGGCAATGGTTTGCGACCCTAGCCATATCTGCGGCCGCCGCGATTTGCTACAAGCCGTTGCCCAAAAAGCGATGGACTTAAACTTTGATGGCTTAATGCTGGAATCACACATTAATCCTAGCAAAGCTCTTAGCGATGCAAAGCAGCAAGTTACGCCTGAACGCTATGGCGAAATTATTAACAGCCTTGTGATGCGCCGCACTGCGACTAATGACGAAGTTGCCCAAGGTAGTTTGGAAGATTTGCGCGCTACTATTGACGGGATTGACCGAGAAGTGATAGAAGTATTGGCAAAAAGGATGCTGATAGCCAGCGAGATAGGTCAGTTTAAAAAAGCGAATGGCATCACCATTTTACAACCCAAACGCTGGGATGCCATTATTCGGGAACGCTGTAATTTGGGTAAAATCGAAGGCCTCACCGAAGAGTTTATGACCGATTTATACAATGCCATCCATAAAGAATCTATCCGTCACCAAACGGCGGTGATGAATAATACAACGGCGGTTGTTGCCGAGGCGGTGAAGAAGCAGGGGTGATGAAAGGTAGATGATGAGACGTAAGATATAAGATGCAAGATTTTCTTGTGTCTTATGTCTTATGTCTTACATCTTATGTCCATTTTAGTTACTAGACTTAATCTTCCTCTTTCTCCTCTGGAAACACCTCTGACAAATCTACTTTTAAATCGGGGAAAACATGAACCGTTAATATATCTTCATCAACCAAAGGGCGCATGGTACTGATAAATTTTTCGTCTTTAAGAATATAGACTAAAACGTTTCTGTGAATAGGGTCAACTATCCAATATTCCAAAACACCTGCCTCTTCATACAATTCGTATTTATCGCGCATTTCTCTTTTGGAATTGCTTGGTGATAAAATCTCAATCACCAAATCGGGCGCACCTATACAACCTCTTTTTTCTATCTTAGCTAAATCACATACGACACATAAATCAGGTTGCACTACCGTATCTACTTTATCATCGGTCGTTTTATTTGTAGGCAATGGCAATCGCACATCAAAAGGGGCTGCAAACACACTACATCCACTTTTACGCAAATGTGTCCATAGTATTCCACTTAAATTCATGGATATTTTCTGATGTGTGGGATTCGGTGCTACCATTGGCAAAATCCCCCCTTTCAACAACTCGACTCGCTCTTTGAATTGCCATTTGAGATAGTCGGCGTAGGTGTAGCGTTTGCTAAGGTCCAATTGATGGAGAGAGGTTATTGTTGTCATGTTGTTGTTTTTATCAAAGATAGGTGTTTTTTGTTATAAAAAACCCAGCCAACTAAAAAAAGTGGGGGGCTTTTTTTGGTTGGCTGGGTTGGTTGTTTTAGTAAAACAGATTATCAAAATAACTACTAAATGGCTATTGTGGAAGCGTCTTTATCCTCCATATCTTTAAAAATGCGAGAAAATAGGATGCCTTTGTTTAAATCTTTGTCTATTTCGCGCGCATGGTGTAGGGCAATTACATTCCAATCTTTATCAAAAATAGGTGAGCCACTAGAGCCATACTCGGTATCGGCGGTGTGATAAACCCTAAATCCGCGTTTTACATCCTCCACATTGGCATCTACAATGGAAATTTTCTTGGGGTCTCCCTTTGGATGTTGGATGATTGCGATGGGTGCTTTTTCGCCATTTACAGGCAAAGAAAAGTTGATATTAAAGTCAAGTGTTCCCCATTCTTCTCCCAAGTCTTTTACTTTTACTCGCACATAGTCTAAGTCATTATCTCCTTGTCCATAAGGTGAGGAAATGTAGTTGTCAGTATCTAAATCATATTCTTTAGTTTGTTTGTACTGGCCACTGCTATCTGTTTCATAGTTAAAAATGACTTTGGCCCTTGCTGCCATATCTTTTGTTTTCAGGACATGCCAATTGGAAAATAGATACTTTTCGCCTTTGTAAGTGCCAATAAATCCTGTTCCTGAACCGCCGTCAACTTCTATTTTGCAAACACTTTTGGAAGCTTTTAGTCCTTTTTCTAGCCATTGGATTTTAGCTTTGAGACTAGCAATGTCTTGAAGATTGTTGGTGCCTATTATTTTTTCGATTTCTTCGGTAGAATCCTTGTTAATGCGCTTATCTATGAAATCTTCTAGATTATTAAGAAAATTTAATAAAGCCATTCTTATCTCAGCCATTCTTAAGTCTCTTTCCCTATAATCAATTAGGCCATTATTAGATTTTCTTACAACCTCTACTAAACGCGCTGATTGCATACTTATATCGTCTCTATCTTGACGACTTAAACTTGTTTCAAACTGTAGTAGAAGCTCAATAGCTTGTTTTAACCTATCTTGTCTAATAAGAGAGCGAACTTGTTCAATAATTGATTGATTCATATCATCTAGTGGGTTTATTATGTGATTTCCAGTAATTAAAAATGTAAAAAATAATAGGGTAAAAGATGTTTGTGTAATGATAGATAAAAAAACATAGGAGGTGTTGATAAAGGACATGTCTTTCCAAACAGCACTAGGAGAACCTCCATTCTTCCTTAAAATGTTAGAAGCAATTTCGTGAGATTTAGTTACATGAAAAAAGTTATATTCCTCAAGTTTCTTTTTATACTTCTCGTCTTTCTCTAGTGTGCTTTCAAAAGAAATGCCTCTTGGTTTATAATCGCGTAAATACTCAAATACAAAAAAGTAGTTTGAAACAAAATAAAATATCAAAACCCCAATACCTAAATAATGTATTAAGGATATTTTTTTAATTTTAGGAATTAACTTATAGCTAAAAATATTTATAACAATTAGTAAGACTATCGCAAAAAATAAATTTATTTCAAATACATTAACAATATCAGGCATTCTATATAGAAATAATATAGTAAATGAAATAAGTGTAGAAAGTAAAGAGGCTTTTATTATACTCATTTAACTATTTTAATATAGTAAGAAGTTCAAGACATTATCTAACTAAACACATAGATAATGTCTTGAATCTCAAGATGAAATTTGCAAAAAAATATTAGTAAAAAGAACTAACTAGACTAACATCCTTTCTGACAGTTAACTATAAATACATTTGGGCAGTTACTATTATGGTTTGGGTTCCAAGAATATCCACCATTCACCCACTCCCAATGCCAGTGAGACCACCATGTTGTTTTTTTAACAGTACCTCTTCTACAAGCTACTGCAACTTTACCATCTATTAAAACTTCAATATTATAGTCAGCAGTACAAGCAAATACAGTAAAACTGTTATTATTGTTTGGCGTATCATTATACCTTATTATAGTACCAGATGTCATTCTAATACTATAGTAACCATTTACAAAGCAATCTCCTAGTATCACTGTAACTTCTTCTTTTGTACAATCAAAATCGGAACTAAAAATTTCATTATGCTCATATTCAAGATCACCAATATCATCATCAATTTTATTTCTATCTCCCTCATTCACAGAATTATTTATTGATATATTTTTTTCGAGTGTATCATTTAAGCGTAAAATAGCATTTTGGCCTTTCTGATTTAATTTTATTTTATACTTGTCTATATCTTTAAGTCTTAAAGAAGTATTTGTTAATCTGTTAATATAAATAGGTTTCTCTTTCTCATCAAACAAACGAGACTCCTTACTTTTAATAAACTCAATGCTTTTGTCTAATCGTTGAATTTCTCGTTCTAAATTAAAGTCTTGTTGTGGTAACTTTAAACTACTACCAGGAACAACAACCATTGTTGTATCAAAACCTGTTGGATTAAAATCAGTTACATTAAAGTCAGTTGGCTGTGCCTTTAACTGAGTATTAAAAAATAAGGTTATACAGCATATTACCGAAATAAAAACAATTAATTTTTTCATAGATTTAGCATTTTAGGGTTAAGTAATTTTTAGGGCTTTATACAGTTTGATGCTGTCTTATATCAAATGGAGGCGTGAAAACAACTTATACAACAGCACTATTAATTAAGCGTGTTTGTAAACTGTTCGCCTTATCAATCACTGCTTGCGAAATAATTGGCGATTCAAATTCAAAGATATTTTGGTAAGGTTCATCACCTGTTTTTCGTCTCTTAAAACTGGTATGACTGTTCAATCCAATGACTTTACCATCACTGATCCAAGGACCTCCGCTACAGCCGGGGCGCATATCATTAGGGTTCATAACCATAGCTCGTTGTTGTGTATTTTTTTCACATTTTCCCTCACAGTAATACTGCAATCCCAAAAAAGGAAACACTTCTGGGTAACCAATGGCTTTTACATTCTCATGCACCGCCTCAGACAGTCCCAAGTTTAGTGCAATGCCCGGAATCGCCGTTTCTGTTACCAAAAAACCATAGTCATAAGGAATACGCTTATTGGTACTATTTATATTTGCTATATATTCAGCAGGCACCCAAGCCTCTTTGATGCGTATAGGCTCAGTTGATAGTGGAAACAACGGACGATATTCAAAGCGTTTGAAATAACCTGTTCTTTGGTTATTATCCTTGTTCAATACCAAAGTTCCATAGATGCAGTGTGCCGCAGTCATCAACAAATTTGGGCCGATGACAAAAGCTGAACCTTTAGAAACTGCGATATTTAAGGACAAAGGATCGTCTAGATTTTCATATACAATAGAATACAATTTGCCTACAGAAGAAAACGGTTCTGTAATCAATTGTGTGTCCGTTGTTTTTTGTGCATGACGAATAAGCGGTGTACTTTCTAGTTCCGATTCTTCTACAAAACCGCAGTCAAAAGGCTTTGCATTTTTTAATTGTGCATCGGTAATTTTAGGTGCACTTTCTAAATCAATGCGGAATAATTCAAGGTCTTTCATAGGAGTACTTTTTTTTTAAGTTTTATAAAAAAAAAAATCAAAAAGTTCTGTACTTTCTGAAAATACAGAATATAGTATAGCAACTCAAGCCTTCAATAAATATCATTAGTATGTATTAATAATATTTATTAGTAAGGAAATAGCACAATTTTAACACTGATAGCTATTTTTCTTATTTCAACAATAATAAAATGATTACTTTTGGAGGCGGTAAGCTCTTGTCCTCCATAATTGGGCGTTATTGAGGTCATATTGGGTCTGGGTTAGTTGGTTAATAATGATTTTTAAAAGTACTTTCTCACTGAAAAAGTACTTATATACTATATATATTGTAATTAACAAAAAAGTTAATTATTTATTCCAATTAGTTTGTCACTTTAAAGTAATTTATTTTTTCACAAATCATAAACAGCTGTTTTTCAGTAATTTATTTTTTTCTGAAAAAAAATTTCTTTAGTTTTTTAACAAAAATATTAAGGGACTTTATACGCTATTTTTTGTACTTTGGAAAAAAAATAGGAACAGAATAAACTTTTCATAGTTATGGCATTAGACTAGGATTAAAGATAAAGTTTAATTTAAAAGTACTTTTCTTAAAAAAAATCGCTTTTTCAAATTACAATAAAATATAGTATTTTTTTTCATAACACATTGACTATCAATCACATCAATTTAATATACCATATTTTCAACAAATTGATTATCAATCATTTATCATTTTCAACAAAAAATCAATTATTTCACCTTTTATTTTTAAAAAAATGGACATTGAACAAATACGAAACTACTGTTTAGCAAAAAAGGAAGTCACCGAAAGTTTTCCTTTTGATGAGACGACTTTGGTATTTAAAGTGGCAGGTAAAATGTTTGCCTTACTGTCTATAGAAAGTGTTCCTAAGCGGATGAATCTCAAATGTGCTCCTGAAAAAGCTTTGGAATTACGAGAGGTTCATGAGGCAATTATCCCCGGCTATCATATGAATAAAAAGCATTGGAATACGTTGATACTAGACAATAGCCTCCCCCCTACCCTCGTTTCAGAATTGATTAATCATTCTTATTCGCTGGTTGTCAAGGGTTTAAAAAAGGCAGATCGGGAACGAATTTTGAATGATTAATTATTTTATTTATTATTTGCTTTAATAAATGTAGCCAGAGGCTACGACTTTGGTTCGGCGCAAGGCATAGCCTCACACCTGTTAAGTTACAGGGGCGAGGTTCCACCTCGCACCGAACTAAACCTATAGGCTTTGCCTATAAAACAACTACAACTCTAAACCATTTATGAAAAATCACAAAAGAGCATTAAGACGTTTTCATAGAGTTAGACTTTTTAAAAAACGCAGGAACTATTGGGGCTGGACGGGGGTTCTTGTAGAAGAACCAGTCTATAAAATGATCATCAATACGCCTACACCTTGTTCCTGTTTCATGTGTGGTAATCCTAGAAAGTACTGGAAAGAGAAAAGTATTCAAGAACTTAAGTTTGAGGAAAAATGTAAACTAACAGAGCGTCCATAAATAAAAAAATCAAAACTCTGTATCCGATGCTTTTACATTTGCCCTTACCACCAAATAATTGCCTTTATACGCTTTTACCAATATTTCTGTCCCTGCATCAATAAAATCGCCCGTTGTGATGGCTTCGTAACGCTCGTCGTCAATCTCAACTCGCCCCGCAATATTCAAATCAGTGACAGCTACACCCGTTTTGCCAACTAAAGAAGCTTCCTCCAAACTCTTGACAGTATAACCTTCATCAGCTTGTTGGGTATCTTCTAATACAAACTTTCTAAATGTTTCGGATTTGAGCAATCTCATCCCCAATAAAAAAGCTAAAATAATGGCACCTGCCATTGAAGCGATTACTTGTATAAATTTCATACTTACTTCGTCTGTTGTTGTAAAAGTAAAATCGAAAAAATCATTGCGGACAAGGCTAAGGGTCAAGCCGCCGACTAGTAGTATGATGCCACTGACACCTGCAATTCCAAAGCCGGGCAGGGCAAATATTTCTACCCCTATCAGTATAACGCCCAGAATTGCTGCCAAAATTTCCCAATGTTGTGCTAGTCCTTCTAAATAATTTGGTGCGAAATAAAGTGTTCCAGCTAATACCGCAGCCAATAAAGGAAAACCTACCCCCGGCGTTTGCACTTCTGAATAGATACCCATAAACATTAGCATCAATAAAATGCCACTCACCATTGGATTCAATAAAAAGCGAATCACACCCTCAAATATATGTGGCGAATAGGTCAATTGTTCGGCATTAGGAGCTAATTTTGCAATGACTTCATCTAAAGTATTGTAGCTGCCATCACAATAACCGTGTTTAATGGCCTCATCAGTGGTGAAAGTCAAGGTTTTGGTGGAGTCAATAACGCCTTTAATTTCGATGCGGTGGTCTACCATTGCCTCTGCAATTTTGGGGTCTCGCCCTTGTGCTTCGGCGGTAGAGCGCATGGTTGCTCGCATATAGGATTGGTATTTATCGGGCATTTGCTGTCCACTGCCGTTGACTACGGTTGCTGCGCCTATTTGCGCGCCTTTCACCATATAAATACTGTCGCAAGCTAAGGAGATCAAAGCTCCTGCGGAAGCGGCGTTATTGTCAATCAATACAACTACAGTGGGCTTTGTTTTTAATAGTTTGGTGCGAATGGAATCTGCATCATTTACCGCACCGCCGTAGGTATTGAGCCGCATAAAAATATAATCAGCCTCTGCCTTTTCCGCTTCCTCTACAGATCGCTTGACTTTTCGCCACGCAGAAGGAAAAATCGGTTCTGCCAATTCAAAACGATATATTTTACTTCGTTTTGTTGGTTTTGCCACTGTATCTTTTGTCTCTTTATTTTTAGTCAAGCTATCTATGTTGTCTTTTTCAAGATATGTGCTATCTTTGCCCAAATTGCTGGGTGTATTAGCTGATGTTGATGGAATTGTATCAGCCCATAACAAGGAAGAAAAAAAACATAAGCATATAAATAAACAAAGTCTCATATAAAAATAATTATTTTCAGTTATGGAATTTTAGATGTAAGATTTAAGATAAAAAAAATATCTTCTTGACAATAGTAAATTAAGGGATATGTTGATTAAGATTGCTTTTTGGATTTTTGGCTGTTAGCAATTCATGATATTTTTTTTTAAAAAAAAAATTTCTGTAGAACTGTCCTATGAAAGTAACAACTTAGTCAAATTTTTGGCTTAAAGATGTGAAACTTATTTTTTAATTGTTATACTTGGAAGTGTTTGGCTCTTTAGATTTTTGGATATTTAAATTTTTGGCTTTTAGAAGTTAGATTTTAGAAATAAAATGCTATTCACTGCTCTATGAGTCAAGAGGTAAAACTTCTAAAAATGAATCACTAATCTACGAACTGTTAAAGTAGCACAAACTGTTTGATTGAAAAGTACACTATTTGGAACATAAGTAGTTGGACAAAATTAAACAACATTTGGACTTACTGTAAACTCTTAATATTGAGTTAATTATCTCAAGTCTTATGTCTCCTATCTTATGTCTAGGTACTTGCCTTTTAATCTCCCATCTTTATATTTTTAAAATTAAAAAAACTCATCGTCAAAATAATAAAAAACATTTAAAACATTTTTTAGTTATGAGGAAAATCTTTTGTGTTGTTGTTTGTTTATTGTTGGGTGCGCTGTCCATACAAGCACAAACGACCAATCATATAGTAAAAAAGGGGGAAACTTTGTATCGCTTGTCGGTGCAGTACAAAGTGCCTGTTAATGAAATAAAAAAATACAATAAAAATATAGTTGGCGACAATATTAGTGTAGGAGATGTTATAAAAATTCCCTCTAAAACAACTAATTCGATAACATCCTTAATAGTTCCCCATAAGAAAGAAACCGCATTGGCTGTTCCTAAAAAAGAAGTTATCAAAAAGAAAGAATCAGACTTAGTAACGGTTAAAAATCCTATTGTTGAAAAAATTGAAAAAACAAAAAAAGAAATTGTTACTAAGGAGAAAAAAAAGCCAGTAAAAGGAACGGTTGTTAAGTCAACAAAGCCGAAGCCTACGGCAAAACCTGTTAGCGTTAAAGGAGTTAATCCTATCAAACACAAAGTAAAAGTAGGAGAAACTTTATACAGTATTTCAAGAGCTTACGGTCAAATTGTTCCTGTAATTCGCAACTGGAACGGGATGCCTGATAATACGATCAACATAGATCAAGAGTTGATTGTTGGCTGGCGAAAAGAAGAAGTCAAAGCAGTAGAAAAAACAGAAGGGATTACTGTAAAACCTGTGGAATCAACCATTAAAAAGGAAACGGCTAGTGAAAAGGCTACCGCTAAAAAGGAAACTGCTGTTACTCCTACTGCTGTAGATAACGAAAAGGCTGTTGAGGTGAAGCCTAAACCCAAACCAGATTTACCTGTAGACTTACCCGAAGCTATTCCCGAAGAATCTGCCGAAGAAGTGATGGATAAAAGAACGCCTATGACGGCTTTTCACAAAAAATTTAACACTTACATTAATTCTTCTAAATACAAATCTGTTAAGCAAAATGGTATTGCTACTTGGTTTGAAGATGGCGGAAAAGGCAGTAATATGTATGCTTTGCACAAAACAGCTCCGCTTCGCTCTATTTTGAAAGTTACGAATCCTATGAATCAAAAATCTGCCTATGTAATGGTGATTGAGCGATTGCCGGCAACCATTATGAATGATAATGTGCTTGTAAAATTAACTTCTAGCGCAGCTAAAAAGTTAAATATTTTGGATAAAAAATCTATTGTAGAAACGGTTTTTTATAAAAAGAAATAAGAGACTTGAGACTTGAGACTTGAGATGTGAGATGGATACTTCTCTCCTTACTAACATCTAATTTCTAACAGCTAATCACTAATTTCTCCTAACAAGTTGGGAAGTAAAAAAATACACACTTTACAATGTTTGTTTTTCTACTTCACCAACTTTTTATTTTTTCCTGCATCAACTTTTGTCTTTTTCTTCTAAAACTTTTTACTTTTGCAATATGTATTACGAGAACATATTACAAACGATAGGAAATACCCCTCTAGTTAAATTAAACAAGGTAACAGAGGGAGTCAAAGCAACTGTATTAGCAAAGGTAGAGTTTTTTAACCCTGGCAACTCTATCAAAGACCGAATGGCCTTGAAAATGGTAGAAGATGCCGAAGCAGAAGGTTTGTTAAAACCGGGTGGCACCATTATCGAAGGGACTTCTGGCAATACGGGCATGGGCTTGGCCTTAGCTGCTATTGTCAAAGGTTACAAATGTATTTTTACAACCACTGATAAGCAATCCAAAGAGAAAGTAGACATTCTCAAAGCAATGGGTGCGGAGGTGATTGTCTGCCCTACCAACGTAGAACCCGAAGACCCACGCTCTTACTATTCGGTAGCCAAACGATTGGGAGAAGAAACGCCTAATTCTTTTTACGTCAATCAATACAATAATTTATCTAATATTAAAGCACATTACGAAACAACTGGTCCCGAAATTTGGAAGCAAACTGAAGGCAAAATTACGCATTTTGTTGTTGGTGTTGGTACAGGCGGTACTATTTCTGGTACTGGCAGATATTTAAAGGAGCAAAACCCTGATATTCAGGTGATTGGTGTAGATACTTATGGCTCTGCTTTGAAAAAATATCATGAAACAGGCATTTTCGATCATGCAGAAATTTATCCTTACATTACCGAAGGCATCGGCGAGGACATCATCCCTGAGTGTATTGATTTTGATATTATTGACCGTTTTATAAAAGTTACGGATAAAGACGGTGCTTTGATGATGCGCGATTTGGCAAGCAAAGAGGGCTTGTTTATTGGCAATTCTTGTGGTTCTGCTATTGCAGGTGTGCTGGCTTTGAAAGATGAGTTAACCGAAGATGATTTGGTAGTTGTTGTGTTTCACGATCATGGCAGCCGCTATGTGGGTAAATTCTATAATGACGACTGGATGCGAGAAAAGGGATTTTTGGATGAGTAAATATTTAGACGTGAGACGTGAGACAGGAGATAATTAACTCATTATTAGCAGTTTACGGCAAAGTCAAACACTGTTTAATTTTGCCTAACTACTTAATTAGAAAAAAAAATCTACTAATCGCAAATCCACAAATCACGAATCTACGAATCAAAGAATGGCAAAATCAAAGCAAAAATATTATGTTGTTTGGGAAGGACATGAACCTGGTATTTACGAAACTTGGGCAGAATGTCAAGCACAAACAAAGGGCTATACAGCTGCCCGTTTCAAGGCTTTTAAAACTAAGCAAGAAGCTGAAGACGCTTATTATGGCAATAGTAGTGATTATATTGGCAAAAAAGCGAAAAAACCCAATCTAACTCTCGCGCAATTGGCTTTGATTGGCAAACCTAATTGGAAAAGTATTTCTGTAGACGCTGCCTGTAGCGGGAACCCTGGTATTTTGGAGTATCAGGGTGTGGATACAGCTACAGGCAATCGTTTGTTTCATGTTGGTCCTTTTCCGAATGGCACTGTTAATCTGGGGGAATTTTTAGCCCTTGTACATGGTTTGGCTTATTTAAAAAAAATGGGCAGTACTATTCCTATCTACTCCGATTCTCGTACCGCTATGGCATGGGTTCGTGATAAAAGAATCCGCACAACTTTGGAGCGCAACAAACGCAATGAGAAGCTATTTCAATTGGTTGATCGAGGGCTTGTTTGGATAAAAAACAATACTTGGACAAACCAAATTTTAAAATGGGAAACCGAAGCATGGGGAGAAATTCCAGCCGATTTTGGGCGAAAGTGAAATTTTGTACCCCAACACAACTATTTTTCCAATAAACTAGTCTATTTTAGCAGAAGTAAGTCATCTCACCACCATTTTTACACTGTAACACCAACCCAAAGCATCATCTTCTCTAAAGAGTTACAGTTTTACACCCATATAATCATTCATTGTCAACTCCGTCCGGAAATTGACAAAACAGCTAATTACTGTTACTAGTATTTTAGTAACAACAATTAGTTTTTGTATTTTTACGTTTATTAATTATGTAATATCATTGTTTTGTCAATAAAACACATTTATAAAATATCTTAACTATTTTATACTCATGCGAAAATACCTATTTATTCTTCTAACTATAGTCTATACATTTCCTGCTTTTGCCCAAGAATATCAAAATTATCATAAGTGTGCAACACATACTAATTTTCACAATTTAGTAGCTAAAGATCCCAGCGTATTGGACAAGGTTCATGCTATTGATGAATATACAAAAAAATGGATTGCCCAAAATACCCAAGAGCATAAAGCTGCTGAGTTGGTCTCAATTCCTGTTGTGGTTCATGTGATATATAATAATGACGAAAATGATGATAGCAACATTAGTGATGAGCAAATTTTCTCTCAAATTGAAGCACTTAATCGAGATTTTAGAAAACAAAATGCAGATACAACAAATCTACCTGCTGATTTTTTGGAAGTAGCGGCTGATATAGAAATAGAATTTTGTATAGCTAAACGCGCCCCTAATGGCTCTCCTACAACGGGTATTACGCGTACTTTATCTGATAAAACAAGTTTTCAGGCTGATACAGATGATGTTAAATTTACCGATCAAGGTGGTGTTGATGCTTGGCCAACGACACAGTATTTAAATATATGGGTATGTAATCAAATCTGTAACCCTGATGACTGTTTGACTTTAGGCTATTCTTACTTCCCCGGAACAACTACTCTTGAAAAAGAGGGTATTGTAGTGGTTAATTCCGCTTTTGGCATGGAAGGCACTGCCACTTCACCTTACAATATGGGGCGTACTACTGTGCATGAAGCGGGGCATTTTCTTAACTTAATTCACGTTTGGGGAGATAGAGGTGCCAATCCAAGTTGCAATACAGATGACCAAATTACAGATACGCCTCGCACTTCTGAACCCAATTTTAACTGCCCTACTGGAAGTAATCAATGTACAACAGGGCAGATTGACCAGCCAGATATGATATGGAATTATATGGATTATACCAACGATGCATGTCAAGGTATTTTTACTTTTGGACAAAAAACAAGAATGAGAGCAGCCCTCAATACTGTGCGAAGAAAATCTTTGGTAGAAAATAATAATGCTTGTTCTGTTGGCAGTCACGATGTTGCGCTTACAAAAGTTATTAGCCCTAACGCCGAAACAAGTAGTAATCTAAGCTGTAATACTTTCCAAGCTGTTATTGAGGTACTTAATTTTGGGCTAGACAGCCTTTATTTTTTCTATATTGATTATAGTTTAAATGATGGAGAAGTACAAACAACTACCTGGGCTGATAAGGCTTTAGGATTTGGAGAAACGACTACATTCACTTTTCCTATTATTAATCCAATAGATAATGTAGGCGAGCAAAAACTGACCATTACGCTTAGACAACCTAATGGTTATCCAGATTTCTCAATAGATGATAATGAAAAAATCACTAATTTTAGCGTAGAATCAATGACATTAAGCTTATCAGAAGGTTTTCAAGCAACTACTTTTCCACCAAACAATTGGGAGTTGATAAATACTAATGGTGATGAAACATTTTCACATTATACTTCTGGCGGATATAATAGCTCCTTTAGCACTTATATAGACAACTTTAATAGCCCTACTGTTAATGGCGAGAATGATGCGTTTGATGATTTAATATCTAATAATTTTTCAATGCTTAATACTACAGAAACAGATGCTATTCTAAATTTCTACACAGCTTACAGTTTAAAAAATGAAGGCGATGTTTCTGATACCCTAGTCATCATTGCTCATGATAATTGTTCGCAAGGGGAAACTGAATTAACCAGATTATTTGGCAACGATTTAATTAGTGCTGCTCCTACTGCATCCGCCTTTACTCCTACTGCAAATGATTGGAAAAAACATACCCTTGATTTATCCGCCTTTATTGGTATGGAATCTGTAAAATTCACCTTCCGACAAATTAGAGGGGACGGCAACAATTTGTACTTAGACAATATTTATACAGGTGCTTTTAATATCACTAGTAATCAACTTCTATCTCCTATAGCAATGGCGTTAAATGTATACCCTAACCCAAGTCAAGGCCAAACAAATATGCATTTTACAAGTCCTCAAAGTACCAATCTCCGCTATAATATTGTAGATAAATTGGGACGTATAGTAATACACAAGGAAATTAGTGTTCAACAGGGCAATAATCGCTTTACCATCAATACCAGCCAACTGTCTACAGGTATTTACTTTGTCCAATTGACAGATGGACAGCAAAAAGTAAGCAAAAAATTAACAATTGTTAGATGAGCTTGACAATGGTAAATTGGGGATATTTAGCCTTTTAGATATTTAGATATTATTAAAAATATCTATAACAGCTAGATAAATAGGTGTTTTTTTTCAAAAATGGTTAAAGCTTTTGTTGCAGAACTCATCCAAAAAAAGAAATTACAAAGTCCAAAAACGAATCCTTGATCTACTATACTAAAAACAGCTTAGAATTGTTTTTTTTTATAGACGAAGCCTATGAGTTTGGTTCGGCGCGAGGTGGAACCTCGCCCCTGTAATATATACAGGTGTGAGACTTTGCCTCGCGCCGAACCAAATTCGTAGCCTCTGGCTACACTTATTAGTAATAAATACAAAAATTAACAACTTTTGCTTTTATCCTGTTTTTGGTATAATCATGAATACGCGAACTGTCAAAGTAGCCCAAACTGTTTGGTTGAAAAGTACAATATTTAAAACATAAACACCTACACATCACCAAATCAATTATACAATTCATTTACCTTCATTGCCTTACAAAAATCCAATGGTTGTTTAATTTTGTCTACCTCCTTACCTCTCATATCTCAAAACCGCTTTAAATCATTTTTTTTGAAAGTCCACTCAGGTGTATAGAGTTCACTACCAAAATCAATGGAATACCAAGGACTGAATTGCTTATTGTTCGGATTTTTTAGCAAGTGAATGTCTTGTGCAGGCATATAACTTTGTGCTAATAGAAACAAACGTTTACCTGTTTTGGGATGCTCTGCCACATCTACTACTAATACGGCATGTCCGGGGAAACCGCCTTGAATAAATACATCTCCTGATTGAATTTCGCTTACTGTAGCTACTTTTTTCAGTTCTCTACTAAGGGAATAAGTGCCTGCAAACTGGAATACTTTGCGAAGATATTCTTTAAAAGTTTTATAACTGGAACTAGGCTTTGCTCGCTTATTCCAACTCACCTTATTGCCTCGAATAACAGGGCGATAGCCTTTTTTCCACTCACTATATTTACAAGCATCTCCGCTAGTGAAATTAAAGCGTATACCGTCTTTTTGGGAAGTACAATATAAATACTCTGCACGTAAACGCATCACTGCATCAGCGCATTGTTGCAAGTCGTTATTGCCCACATCTATATCAAATACCGCAGACTGAGCCTTTTGATTTCCTTTTTTGGCACCATTATACAAATAAACAGATGGTTGTCCTGCCTTTAAGGGTAAATGTCGAAGCCATTCTGCAAAAGAAGTCTTCTTTACCCCTACCCTTTTATAGCCTTTAGGAACAGCAATTCGATTGACCAACATATTTTTAGCCTTATAACCTTTTGGTAGCCATTCAAAGGTATATTTTTTGGGAACAATTGACTGTTGAGGCTCGGCAGTAGTTACTTTTGAAACCTCCTCTGCCTCTTTTTTGTTAGCGGATTGTATTTTTTGGGAAGAAGTTTCTACAACAGATGTAACATTATTTGAAGCATCTAGTTGGCACTGATTAAATAGGATTATACAACTTAATGAAGTGAGGATGGAGACAACAACAAGATATTTTTTTATTATCATGAGCAAAAGTATTAAAACTGTTTTTGATAAACTAACATAAAGTTACCTTCAATGGTCAACGCTCGGCTATTGGGAAATAGTTCCTGAAAGGTCGTTTTATAAAATTCTTGTCCTTGCTCTTTTAAATATTTTTTAATCGTTAAAGTATTAAATAACAACCATCCGTTAGGCTGTAGCAGTTGATTAAGTTGCTGTAAAAAACGCTTGGAGCGAAATTTATTGGGTGTGTCCATATCCAAAAATACATCTACTGTAATTAAATCGTATCGCTGCCCTGTGGATGCCATCACAAAATCATAGGCATCTTCGGCAAAAAAAGTAATGCTTTCCAACATGGTTGTTGGCAAATGTTTTTGGGCTAATCTGATCACTACTTCATCAATTTCAACCATATCATACTCTGCTTTTTGATCAAATTTTTCTTCCAACATACAAGGAATACTCCCCAAACCGCCGCCCAAAACCAATCCCCTTTTAAATTGATTGGGAACAATGTGTAATTCGGCAAAAGAATTGTAAAAAGTACGGTAAAGGTCTTCATAAGAATAGGTTACATTTTTAGTATTTAACTGCAACCGCCCTCTACTCAATAGCACTTCTAAATAAGGATTGTAAGGACTTTTAGCTGTTTCTAATTTTTGATCCCATAAATAACTTAGGTAATACCGGAAGGTTTTCTGAACACGACTTGGATGCGGCATAAGTGATTTTTTTTCCAAACTCTAATATCTGATTTCTAAAATCTAAACAGGCACTAATTTAACCAACAATCCATATCAATCAAAATAAAAAAAGGGCAACTTGTATGTTGATACACACAAACTACCCTTTGCCTATGTTGTTAAAGGTTGATTAACGGTTCTAGGCTTTGTAAAAAGGTTTATTTTTTTTATTAGATGGGAGATATGAGATGGGAGACATGAGATAGTTAACAACCTCTTAACTACTTATATCAAACTCAAGTATCGTTTATTTTATCTGTCTAAGTGCCAAGCACTATTTAATTGTGCACAATTTTGTGCTAAAGTATTAGAAATGAGGAGTTTAGTCTTTTACTATTGTAACATTAATTTTGTCTAGGTACTTACTTATTCAAAATATCAACAAAAATCTCACATCCCCTGTTTATCATCTCCCATTTATTTAGGAATCTTACCTTTCACTTTTCCTTGTACGCCACCTGACGGTTTACCGCTATTACTAGGCGTTGTTTTACTGCTACTTCCTCCCGTATTTGTTCTATTGGTACCTGTATTGGTTTTACGAGGCGTTTTACCGCCTGTATTAGTTCGCGGTTTTTGCGTAGTTGGTCTATTAGTTGTCGGTTTTTTAGCTTTAGGAGTAGGTTGGGTCGTAAATTTATGCTCGCCTTTTTTAGCCATTGCAGGGTTGTAATATTTTCTTGCTTTCGTTAAAAACTTCTGTAAATTTTTTACCCTTGTTGAATGGCTTGGATGTGTGCTTAAAAATTCGGGTGGTGCTTGACCGCCACTTTTAGCACTCATACGTTTCCAAAAATTAGGTGCTTCTGACGGATCATAGCCTGCCATTGCCATAAAAATTAAGCCTAATTCATCGGCTTCGGTTTCTTGCTTGCGGCCAAACGGCAACATCATACCAACGCTAGACCCCACGCCATAGGCTTGCATAAATAAACTTTGTGTTTGAGCAGGTTTATTACGAAGCGCGACTGCCAAGCCTACAGCTCCTAATTGCTGCATCAGCCCTTGACTCATTCGCTCCCCACCATGACGAGCTACTGCATGGGCTACTTCATGCCCCATCACAACCGCCAAGCCCGTTTCGGTTTGTGCAACTGGCAAAATACCTGTGTAAATAGCGACCTTCCCGCCGGGCATTGCCCACGCATTGACAGTCGGGTCATCTACCACATTAAATTCCCATTTAAAATTTTTAACCATTTTCGCATTGCCTGTCTTTTTCAAATAACTTTCCACTGCCCCAGCAATGCGCTGTCCCAACTGTTTGACGACCTTAGCATCTTGTGTATTGTTGACTACTCTAGCATCTTTCATAAATGTACGATATTGATCCAATGCTAAAGAAGTTAATTGACTTTCTGGTAAGAAATTGAATTGTTTTCGCCCCGACACGGGCACTTTGCTACAAGCAGAAGCAATGCAGCAAATGATGATTGCCAAAATTACGTATTTTCTCATGTGTCTTACGATATTGTTAAAGATAAAGTGCTGTTAATCTAATCTAGGGGAGCTAATATTAATTACGAATTACGAATTACGAATTACGAATTAAAAATTATGAATTAAAAATTACGAATAATGGGTTTGGATAAATTTTAAAGTTGTAAAAAAATCCTAACCGATCAACCCTTTGTTAGAATCAATTGCACTTTTTTGGTTTAATCATTTATGCTAAAGATAGTTGTTAATTCGCTAAAAGTTGCATTTTTTTTTTATAGAAATGGACTTTTGACAAAAAGTTTGAGTATTGCTCCAAAATAGATGAATAGAGTAGTCTTGAAAAACTGTTGTAATGAAAAGTTGCTGGTTGATTTCTAAAAGCTAAACAGCCCAAAGGCGATCTTACATTGGCAATATATCCTTGTCAAGTTAAGGTTTCCTACTCCCTTTATACAAATCATAGCCATGAAATTTACATTCTAACGAACCATTATATAAAGTCATTTTTTTGAAGGTGCGAAGCCCAATATTTTTCATGGCTGCTTTGTCGGAGCTAATGATCCAAGCTTTGTAACCTGCATAGTGTTGTTTTAAAGTATCCCCAATATTGCGGTAAAATTCGTTTAATTCCGACACTTGTAAACGCTCTCCATAAGGCGGGTTCATCATCAATACCCCCTCTCCTTTTGGTGGCTGTCGCTCAGAAAAATCTTTACATGATAAACGGATGCTTTCATCTACCCCTTCAGCACGCCCGACATTTTCTCTTGCTGCGGTAATGGCGCGTCTCGAAATATCAGAACCTATAATTTGGATATCTATTTCTTCTAATTGTTGCGCTTTTGCCTCCGCTTGAATATTTGCCCATAGTTCGGAATCAAAATTTTTCCAATTCTGAAAACCAAAATTTTTACGGTATATGTTGGGTGCTATTCGATGCGCTAACATTGCTGCCTCAATCACCAGTGTTCCCGAACCGCACATAGGGTCAATAAAGTGCCTATCTGCTTTCCAGCCCGAAAGTAATATCATGCCCGCCGCCAATACCTCATTTAAAGGAGCTTTGGTTTTGCTCAATCGGTAGCCGCGCTTGTGTAGGGAATCGCCCGAGCTATCCAAACTGATGCTACAGTGCGTTTTAAACAAATGCACATGCAAGCGAACAGTCGGTTGTATTGTGTCCACAGATGGGCGGCTGCCTGTATGCTGTCGAAACTGGTCTACTATTGCATCCTTCACTTTTAGGGCAACGTATTTGGAGTGTGTAAACTGCTTGGAGTTCACCACGCTGTCAATGGCAAAGGTATCGTGTTGGGAAAAATAGTTGCGCCAATCTATCTGCTGAATTTTTCGGTATAAATCGTGTTCATTGAATACCTCAAATTGATGAATGGGTATTAAAATTCGTAGAGCTGTTCGTGTATGCAAGTTAACTTTGTATAGCAAATTTTTACTTCCCTCAAAGCTTACTGCGCGATTATGAATAGCTGTTACATTTCCTCCTAATTTGGTTAGTTCTTCTGCCAGTACATTTTCTAGTCCATGAAATGTTTTGGCAATCATTTCAAAATGTTTTTTTTCTAATTGTTCGATGACTTTGGTGTTTGAATTACGAATTATAAGTTAATAAAATCAGAATAAGCTGTAAACTCAAAAAACAATTTTTAATTTTCAACTTTCCTTTTCCAGATTCGCTAATTGCCCACAAGCTGCATCAATGTCTTTACCTCTGCTTCGCCGTAGGGTTGTGGTTATGTCTTTTTGTTCTAAATATTGTTGGAAAGTCAGCAAGCGGTCTTCTTTTGATTTTGTAAAACGCACTCCTTTTACCTGATTGTATTCGATGATATTGACTTTACAAGGCACGATTCGGCAAAACTGCACCAACTCTTTTGCATCTACCAAACTGTCATTAAACTGATCAAAAGCGATGTACTCGTAGGTAACTTTTCGGCGCGTTTTTTTGTAATAATAACGTAATGCTTCTGCCAAAACCGCCAGCGAGTTGGTTTCATTAATGGCCATAATTTCGTTGCGTTTTTCATCATTGGCGGCGTGTAAGGAGAGCGCGAGATTAAATTTGGTCTCATCATCTGCCAGTTTTTTAATCATTTTCGCAATGCCTGCGGTAGAAACGGTAATGCGTTTAGGCGACCTATCCAAACCTTCGGGTGATGTGATGTGATGCACACTTTTTAGCACATTTTTATAATTGAGCAATGGCTCGCCCATACCCATATATACAATATTACTCAAGGGGCGGTCATAGTGTTCCAATGCCTGCTGATTGAGTAACACCACCTGATCGAAAATTTCATCGGCGTTTAGATTGCGTTTGCGCGGCAAAAAACCTGTAGCGCAAAATTTACATGCTAAACTACAACCCACTTGCGAAGATACACAAGCCGTCATTCTATCATTGGCAGGGATGAGCACCCCCTCAATCAAGTGGCCGTCAAAAAGTTGGAAGCCCATTTTGATGGTGCCGTCTGCGCTCTGCTGTTGCCTAGCAATGGTAATGGCATTGATGACAAATTGATCGTTGAGTTGCTGGCGGAGTGGCTTTGAAAGGTTGGTCATTTCGTCAAAAGATTGGGCGGCGCGCTGCCAGAGCCATGAGTATACCTGTTTGGCTCGGAAGGCTTTTTCGCCCATTTCTATAAAAATGCTTTTAAGCTCTGTTAGTGTTAAAGAGCGAATGTCTTTTTTTTTCATTGAATAAAGTAGTTTAAGGTTTTAGAGTTTGGCTGCCAGCAAAGGTACAAGCTTTTCTTTTCTTTAATAAGTAAGTTGCCTGCGTTATTTTGCCTTTCAGATATTTAGTTGTTAAGTGCCAAGCACTCATTAATTATGCACAATTTTGTTCTAAAGTATTGACTTTCATTATTTTAATCAAACAAAGAGGAGCATTTAGTTATTTTGTCTTACTTATACATTAACAATAATTTTTTTTTTCATAAAAATGTAAAGTTTTACTCCTTCTTACAACCATTTATTGCTTTATTAGCTGCATATAGTGTTAAATCATCTATTATTTTGCACTAAAAAAATCCTTAAACTTTTTTTTCAATTTTAAAATTATTAAAGTATTGTAAGCGATCATTGGCATTTTATTTTTAGTAACTTAGTATATTAATCAAACTTACTTTATGTTTTAGGCTAAATATTTTTTTAAAAAACCACATTACAATATTTTTCAACAAAAATAAAATTTTTCAACTTACAAGTTATTACTTTCAAAGCTATTACAAAAAATAAAAAGTCAAATAATTCAAACAATAAGTTTTTTTTTATTTTTTTATTTTTTTACTTCCTTCCTTACTCGTAAAAATAACCCTAAAGTCATTCTAGTATTTATGCTTCACGAAAGTATATCATGCTGCCTCAATATACATATATTTTTCGTCAAATAATTCTTTTAACAAACTACCCTTATACCTTTCTTCATCCATTTTGTTTACTTATTTTTACCTACCTAATTAGTCATTAGATTCTTAAAGTGTCCGTTTGATTGCTTTTTTTAGAGATTGGAAATTTTGAAGTCAAACAAAATTACTTAAATTTGGGTGTTTAAATAACATTTAATTTAGAAGGGACTTTTTTCAAATTTTAAAAAAAAGCTATAATAAGTAAAAAAACGCTATAGTCAAGTAGTTTTTTTTTGAACATCTATATCAATCAGCACTTTTTTCTGAGAAAAATACAATTGCTGCATCCTAGTATTGTCCTATCTATCATTAGTAAATCCTTAACAGTCTTTTGTTTTTCTTCTTCATATTTATTAGTTTTGACTTTTACATGTATTTTGTTTTCACCAGTATTTCAAATAATTTTGTTGTACTGAGGAAGTAATTTATTAGGTGTTTTTTTGCACTTTTTTTGATGCAGTTTTACATAAAAAAATAGAAACATATTTACAAGCAGTTATACAGAATACTTTTTTTTCTAATCATAATTTTTAAAAAATTATTTCATTTAAAACACACAACTATGAAGAAAGTACTACAACTAGCACTTTGTTGCTTGTTAGTGAATTGTATTGTACTGACTGTCTATGGTCAACCAGCCAATGATAATTGTGCTGCTGCCATTGACATCAGTAGCATATTTGATGGTGCCCCTGGCACTATGTCACTCGGTCCTTTTACTAATGTAGGTGCCACAGTTGAGGCTACGGATCCAGAGCCGGGCTGCTGGGGCGAACCAAGCTTTGGTGGCACTATCTTAAACCAAACCGTTTGGTTTACTTTTACGCTTGCTGCTGCTGGCGATTATTTTATTGAAATCCCCAGTTGTGGAGCAGGTTTTACGGATGAAGATACCCAATTCGCACTCTATGAGGGAGGTTGTGGTGCCTTAACAGCTGTCAATTTACACCCTACTCCTGGCTGTGTAGAGGAAGCTTGTAATGAAGATGGTCCTAATGCAACTGATACCACTTACCCGGCAGGCGCAACTTGGTCGCTTCCAGCAGGCACTTATTTTATGTTGGTAGATGGCTTTGACTGTTCTAATCCTACTGACTGTGGTGGTAGTATTAGTGAAGGGGAATTTTGTATTGAAGTCACTGAAGAAACGGCAGAACTATGTTTTGTGGGTGATATTACTGATCTTGGAGACCAAAGTGCTTGTCCTAATGGCTTCCTAAGTTTAGTAACAGATGGATGTGAAAATTTAGACCAACCTTGTAGTGGAGGAACCTATGTTTATTATTGGGGTATTGCTCAAGATTTAGACAATAGTAATGACTTTTCTGATGGAGATAATGTACTAGGTATATTTTTTGGTAGTGATGAGGGACCATATAATGCCACAAATACCTTAATTGATTGGGGTATTGGAGACCTAGACCCCGGTGAATACATTATATATGGTCTTTTAGCTTGTACTGATGCTGATGGTAATACTATTGATGCCGATGGTGATGGTACTATTGATGAGGCTTGTAGTACTCCTACTGAAACTCCATTAACTATTCAAGGTGCCAGTGATAATTGTGCTCCAGGTAATGATGATTGTGCTAATGCCTCTTCTTTAAATTCGCTTATTCCTGATGGCGGTGTAGTGGGTTACTACTATAATAATAATGCAACTGCAAATCCTTCTGACCCATTACCGGGTTGTTTTCCTGATAATTCCATTGACAATTCTGTTTGGTTTACCATCACTATTGATCCTGGTGAAGAAGGTTTTTACTTTATTGAAGCTTCTTCTGCTTGTGCTGGCACACCACCACCTAATCCGCTCCCTTTTGACGACACGCAATTGGCTATTTTCACAGATTGTAATGGCACACCTTATAATGATATATCCAATGACTGTACAAGTGAGGATGATAGTTGTAATGAGGATGGACCAAACCAAGATCTTGATAATGAGTTATATCCTGCTGGATTAACAATTGAATTGATTGCTGGCACTTACTATATTATGGTAGATGGTTTTTTAGCAGAGGCAGGAGAATTTTGCATGGAGATTACCCCTGCTACCCCTACTTGCATTGCTGGTGATATAGACCCTAATCTAGTAGGTTTACCTAACACTCAAGAGGTTTGTTTTGATGATATATTGATACTAAGTACTGATGGTTGTGAAGATTTAAGTATTGACTGTCCTGGTGGCACTTATGCCTATGAGTGGGGAATCGCAGAAGACCTTGATGCTAGTGGCTCTTTCTCTGCTGGCGATAACGTTCTTGGTATTTTTAACTCTACTTTAGGTCCTTCAAGTACTACCCTTACAGTTGAAGAGTTAGGACTTGATTTTATTACCTCTCCTGGACTTTATATTATTTATGGTGGTGCTATTTGTAGAGATGCTGATGGCAATGCCTTAGATTTTTGTTTCACTAGTGCAGACATTCCTATCAATTTATCTGCTGGTGGCGAAGCCTGCCCACCTCTTTGTGCTGCTGGTGATATTGATCCGACCTTAGATAACCCCCAAATTGTTTGTCCTAATGGCACTTTGAATTTGGGTACAGATGGTACAGAAGATTTAACTATTGAATGTGCAAGTGATGATGGCAGTGGCTATCAATATGGTTGGATTGTAGCAGCAGATACAGATGGCGATAATGTTATTGACGCATTTGTTACTCCAACATTTACTTTTACAGATGATAATGGTAACCCAACACCAAATGTTACTGTTACAGCTGGCAATATTATGATTGATAGTGATGATGTGTTTGGTAATGGTGTAGATGCTCCTTTACCTGCTGGAACTTATGAGATTTGTGGTATAGCGGGTTGTTATAATTCAGATAATACTGCGGTTCTCTCTTGTAGAACACCTAATTGTTTTCAAGTTATTCTTCGTGATCCACTTGATCCTGTGTGTTCAAATGATGAGTGTGATAATGCATTTGATATAAGTGGTGCCTTCCCTGCTGGGGATCTACTTGGTTACTATGATAATCTCACTGCAACTGCAAATCCTTCTGACCCATTACCAGCTTGTTTTCCTGATAATGTTATTGATAATTCTGTTTGGTTTACCTTCACTATTAACCCAGGCGAAGAAGGCTTTTATTTTATTGAAGCTTCCTCAGCTTGTGGTGGGAATCCTCCAACAAATCCACTTCCTTTTGATGATACTCAAATGGCTCTCTATACAGACTGCGCCGGCACTCAGTATAATACTTGTATTAGTGGATGTAACGAAGATGGACCTAATCAAGACCTTGATAATCAATTATATCCTGCTGCCTTGACTATTGACTTGGCTGCTGGTACTTACTATCTTATGGTAGATGGTTATGAAGGCGAATCAGGAGAGTTTTGTATAGAAGTTATTCCAAGTGGTGGACCTAGCTGTCTTGCTGGAAATATAGATCCTGCACTGGTAGGTTTAGCTAATACACAAGAAGTTTGTTTTGATGATGTATTGATATTAGGCACTGATGGTTGTGAAGACTTAACTATTGATTGTCCCGGAGGCACTTATGCCTATGAATGGGGAATTGCAGAAGACCTTGATGGTAGTGGTACTTTCACCAATGGCGATAATGTTTTAGGTATTTTTAATTCCGATGTAGGTACAAGTAATACAACATTAACCGTTGCTGAACTAGGACTTGATTTTATTACCTCTCCTGGACTTTATATTGTTTATGGTGGTGCTATTTGTAGAGATGCTGATGGAAATGCTTTAGCTTCTTGTTTTGCTGAAACAGATATTCCTGTTAATTTATCTGTTGGTGGTCAAGCCTGCCCGCCTCTTTGTGCTGCTGGCGATATTTCTACTACACTAGACCAAGGAAGTAATTGTAATATCGTTGCATTAGGAGTAACCGGCGAAGATTTAGCAATTTCTTGCCCAAGTGGAAGTTACTGTTTCTTATGGCGTATTGCCGAAGATGTTGATGGTGATGGCACATTCAATACTGGTGATATTGGAATAGGCACACTCATTGCTAGTAGCGATCCAAATACTTATAATGGCACTTATGACTTATCATCACTTGGTTTACCTGATCCTGATGGATTTGGTTTAACGGAAGGAACACAGTATGTTATCTATGGTATTGCTGCTTGTTCTGACCAAGACTGTGTACCAATAGATGGTGATGATGATGGTTTTATTGATAGAAGTTGTTCTACTCCTTCTGATATCTTCTTCACTTTTACTAATACACCTTCTATAGCTATTAACTCTGCTAGTGGTTGTGATGTTTCTGCTACTGTTACAGGAGGTCTAGCTGACTATACTTGGGAAATCCTAATGGGTGCAGATTCTACCTCATTTGATCCTGCGATTACTGGCACTTCTTCTGATGGTGCTGTTGCTGCTACCTTACCTGATGGTACAGAATATGTCTTATCTGTAACAGATGCGAATGGTTGTGTAACCTTAGAAGCTTTCACTGTTGACCCTGCTTGTGTAAATTGCTCCCCTAATTCTGGAACAGTTACCGGCCCTGCCGTAACTGCCCTTTGTCCTACCGATGGATTAACCTTCGGCCCTGCCTCAGTAACAGGTCAATCTGATGCTACTGCTGGCACGCCAGATTATGCATACATCGTTACAGGACCTGCTCCTGGTTATACCATTATTGAATATAGTACAGATGGTGGTTTTACAGCTACTGGACCTGGTAACTATTGTGTACATGGTTTAGCTTATGACGCTGCTGCTGCTGGTGATTTAAATGGCTTTATTGGTCAACCTGCTGCTAATGCATTAGGTGCATTAACAGATGCTGGCGTATGCTATGATTTAGTAGATGCTCCTTACTGTGTATCTACTTGTAGCCCTGTTACTGGTGCTCCAAATGTAACAATTAATTGCGCTGCTGATGGTCTAAGTGGTGTGTTAAATATTGACTTATCTGCCTTATCAGGTGGTTGTGGTGGACAATTCTCTATCGTAGCTGGTGATACAGGTGGCTCAACAGTTACAACAACTAACTACGAATACAATTGGTCATTGACATTGAGTGATGGCAACTGTACCTATGACTTTGCTGCAACAACTCCTTTAGTTTGTACGCCTCCTTGTCCAACTGTAGTAGCAGGCACAGAAATTGCTGGAAGTGGTTCTGCTTGTAGTACCGATGCTGCAACTGCTGACTTAACAGCTTTAAATGCTGGTGTTACTATTGATGATCCGGGTCAACAAAGCACAGGTATTAGTTGGTATACTGATATAGCCTATACTTCTCCTGTAGCGAATCCTGCTGCTGCTCCTTTTCCAGCCGCTACTGGCTGTAATGTCGCATCAGTAACTTATTACGCTGCTTTAGGTTGTGCGAGTGGTACAAATGTGGCTGCTGGTCAAGCTACCTATATTGCTTATCCTGACATTACAGGCATGACTACTGTATCTCCAGATGGCTGTATTGTTAGTATTACACAAGATTGTCCTGGTTATGAAATTACTTGGGTAGATGACTTAGGAGGCTCAAGCTCAGGCTTAGATAATAGTTATACTGCTGCTGCTAATACTTCTGGTATGGTCACCTTTACTATTTCTGTAGCTGGTGCTCCTGAAGGTTGTAATTCAGCTACATTTACAGAACTATTTGACTGTGAAGTTCCTTGTGGTGCTACTGTAACTACCCCAGCTGCCATTAATGAAACTTCTTGTAGTGTGGCTGATGCAACTGTTGACTTAACAGCTATTGCTATCGCAATTGATGATCCTGATGGCCAAATTACAGCGACAACTTGGTATGAAGATAATGCTTACACAACTCCTGTAGGGGATGCTGCCGCTGCTGCACTTCCAACCGCTGATGGTTGTGATCCTGTTAGTACTACTTACTATGCAGCTGCAACTTGCGATGTAAATGGTACAATTTCGACCCTACCTGCTGGTCAAGCTACTTATACTGCTTATCCTGCGGTTACGGGTACTGCTACTACATCAATGGATGGATGTATGGCTTCAGCTACTATTATTGGAAATTGCTTATATGATATTACTTGGGATGATGGCTTAGGTGGTACAGGAAATGGTGCAACTTATGATGCTGATGATAATACTTCGGGTACAGTTACCTTTACCATTACAGTGGATGGCGCACCTGATGGTTGCAATAGTACTACAGCTGCAACAGCCTTCAATTGTGTAGTTGGTTGTAGTGCCAATGTAACAACTGCTGCTGATGTAAATGAAACTTCTTGTAGTGTGGAAAATGCAACAGTTAACTTAACATCAATATCAATTAGCATTGATGATCCTGCTGGGCAAGTTACAGGTCCAACTTGGTATGAAGATGATGCTTACACAACTCCTGTAGAGGATGCTACTGCTGCTGCCCTTCCAACCGCTACTGGTTGTGATGCTGCAACAGTGACTTATTATGCTGCTGCAACCTGTGATGTAAATGGTACGATTTCAACGCTTCCTGCTGGTCAAGCTACTTATACCGCCTATCCTGCGGTCACTGGTACCCCGACTGATGGTGGATGTATAGCTTCTATAAGCCAAGATTGCCCAACTTATGTAATTACTTGGGATGATGGTTTAGGTGGAACAGGTACTGGTACTACCTATACTGCTGCTGAAGGTACTGATGGTACAGTTACTTTCTCTATCAGTAGTGATGGTGCTCCAGAAGGCTGTAATTCTGCATCCTTCACAGCTGCATTTGCTTGTGAACCTGGGGCTTGTACATTTAGTGTAACGACTCCTGCAAGTGGTGGCGATGCTTCTTGTAGTGCTGATGGTGCAACAGTTGATTTGACCGCTTTCAATGGTGATATTGTAATAGATGATCCAGACGGAAATAATCCAAGTATTGCTTGGTACGAAGATGCTGCCTTGACAACTGCTGTAGCTGATGCCGCTGCTGCTGCCCTTCCAACTGCTTCTGGTTGTGATGCTGCAACAGTGACTTACTATGCTGCTGCTGGCTGTAGCATTGATGGTAGTAATGTATCTGCTGGCTCAGTAACTTATACCGTTTACCCAGAATTAACAGGTTCTGCTAACGATGATGGTGATGCTTGTACTGCTTCTGTAACCGATGATTGTGGCAACACAATTACTTGGGATGATGGCAATGGCAATGCAGGTGATGGCGCAACTTATACGGCGGAAGCTGGAACATCTGGTACAGTTACCTTTACCATTAGCAGCGCAGACGGTACTTGCCCTTCTATCGAAGTAACCGATGATTACGATTGTAGAGAGTGCCTCTCTGTTAGTGGTGATGATGCTATTGATGCTTGTAGTGGTGATGTAATTACACTTACAGCAACTATAAGTGGTGATCCTTCTACTGGTGAAATCACAGGTTGGGAAGATGACGAAGGCAATAATTTAGGTACAGATGCTTCCGTAGATGTTTCCGAAGCAGCAACAGGCTGTAGTGAATTAACCAAAACTTACCAATATACTGTTACTTGTAGCGCAGACGGTGTTTCTACAACTCAAACTGTAACTGTTACTTTCTATCCTGATCCTGAAGCTACAACATTCATCGAAGTAGATGAAACAGGTTGTTTAGCAAGTGCTATTAACAACTGCCCAGGATTTGATGTTTCTCCAAGAAACTTAGAAGCAGATGGTTTTGGTGAAAGCGATGCTGTTTTCACGGTTACCAATGAAAATGCTCCTGCGGAATTAGCTTGTGCAGAAGTTTCTGTAGTAGGTGCTTTCAACTGTAAAGGTTGTCCAACAATTACAGAAATTAGTGCAGCCTCAGATGCTTGTAGTGGTGATGAAGTAAGCTTGAGTGCTACTGTTGAAGATTTATCTGAGACCTTAGCAAGTGTTGTTTGGACAAATGCCGCTGGTGATACATTAAGTACAGAAGCAATGGCAACTGTAAGTGATAGCACAGCTTGTAATACTATTACAAGAACCTATACCTTCACAGCTACTTGCTCCATTGATACTGATCCAATCACAGGTACAGTAGATGTTACTTACTATGCTGCTCCAACTGCTAGTATTACAAGTAGTATTGATGGTTGTACTTTAACTGCTTCTACTGATTGTGAAAACTTCACCATTGAAGGCGAAGCAAGTGTAAGTACAGAAACAGTTGGTAGTACTGATGAAGTAAGCTTTACTGTTACCAATGCTGGCGCACCAGAAGCTTGTGCATCAGCAACTATAACAGGCAATTTTAACTGTATTGAAACAAGTTGTATAACTCAACTAGATGGTGTTAGTGCTGCTGCCTCTGCGGTTTGCTCTGGTGGTTCTGTAGAATTAAGTGCAACTGTTACTGACGAAAGCGGAATTGCTTATACAGTTGAATGGTTCAATGCAGCAGATGATAGCTCTGTAGGTACAGGTGAAAGCATCTCTGTAGACTTAAGTGCTTCTGGTTGTAGTGTGGAAACCGCTTCTTTCTATGCTTCTTTAACTTCTGAAGATCCAAATTGTGCAGGTATTACGCAAACAAGCGCACCTGTTAGTGTAGATATTTTACCAGCATTAACATTAAGTGCTAGTGGTGATTGTGAAAATGGTTATGTATTTGCTAGTGATCCTGCTTGTGACTTAGGCACTTATGCTGTAACAGCAGAGCCTGCTAGTACTGATGCTGGCTTATTAGATGCTGGAAGTGTTTCTGTTACCCTTTCTTACGCTGATTTTGCTTGTGAAGCAACAACCAGCGACTTTGAATACGATTGTACACCTAAAGATTGTGGTGTTAGTGTAGATGGTGCTTCTGCTGCTTGTAGTGGTGATGAAGTAAGCTTAACCGCAACCCCTGAAGGCGCAGTTGCTTCGATTACTTGGACAGACGCAGCTACTAATGAGGAATTAGGCACAGGTGAAACTTTATCAGTATCTGCTGCTCCTGCTGGATGTAGTGCTGAAACGGTAACCGTTGTAGCTACTGCTGCTTGTGAAGATGGTTCGGAAGTAACCGCTTCTTATAGCGTAACCTTCTATCCTGCTCCAACAGGTAGTGCTACTGCTTCTGATGATGGATGTAGTGTAACAGCTACCGCCGATTGTCCTGATTTTGCTGTAGACGGTGAAGACACTTTCACTGCTGAAGCTGGTACATCAGGTACAGCTAACTTTACGATTGTGAATGCTGCTGCTGTAGCTATGGGCTTAGATTGTGGTAGTGCTGATGTAAGTGCAGATTATGACTGTGCTGCTCCTGCTGGTTGTCCAACAGTTAGCGTTGGTGCAGGCGGTGAGGCTTGTAGTGGTGGTTCTGTAGAATTAACCGCAACAGTAGACGATCCTGATGGTACTTTAGACAGAGTAGAATGGAGCTTAAACGGTTCTGCTGTAGGTGATGGCAATAGCTTTACTGCTTCTGCTGAAACTAACGGCTGCGAAACAATGGTACAAACTTATACTTTCACCGCTTACTGTACAGATGGTAATACTTCTTCTGGAGAAGCTACAGCAACCTTCTACCCTGCTCCAAGTGGTAGCGCATCTGTTGATGAGTCTGGTTGTGTAGTTACAGCTACAGCCGATTGTGGTGAAGTTGATGGCGAAGCTAGTTTCATTGCTGGTGCTGGCGAAAGCGGAACAGCAACCTTTACTATTATCAATCCTGATTTTGATTGTGGTAGTATAGAAGTAAGTGCAGACTATGATTGTCCTGTTATTGAAGAATGTCCTGGTGCTATTTCTGCAACTGGCGAGCTAACTTGTAACGATGATGGCACAGGTACTTATACCATTACCATTACTGGCGGTGTACCTCCATTCACTGTAGACGGTTTTGAAGGTATTGACGCAAGAACATTTAGCACAGATGTTAGCGGTACTGGAAGCATCAGCGTAACCATTACAGATGCATCTGGTGGTTTTGATACGCCATGTGACGCAATTGATTTCTCTGATAACTACGAATGTGCAGTAACCGAATGTAGCGCAGCTATCGTTGCACAAGGTAGCACAGATTGTAATGTAGATGGCACAGGTACTTATACTTTACAAGTAAGTGGTGGTACGCCTCCATATACTGTTTCTGGTACCTTTGAAGCAGACGGTGACGGACCATTCACATTCGACATTAGTGGTGCTGTTGAAGTTAATTTAACAGTTGATGATTCTTCTGATGAGTGTGAAGCAACAAGCGTTTCGGAATCTGTAGAATGTGCAGAACAATGTGTTGCTGATATTAATGTAACTGGTAGCGTTTCTTGTGCAGATGGTACTTATACCATTACAGTAAGCGGCGGTGACGGCAATTACACAGTAGACGGATGGGATGACAATGGTGATGGCACTTACACTCAATCTGTCGGTGAAGAAGGTAGCGTAAGCGCAATCGTTAGCGATGGTTCTGTTTGTGATGATGTTAGCTTTAATGCTGATTACAATTGTCTTGAAAACGTACCTCCTGTAACTCCAGACGAAGCAACTACCATCACAACTCCTGCTGGTGGTGGCGAAACACTTAATTTCAATGCCAATGACTTTGCTTCTGATCCAAATGGTGATGACTTGACCTTAACAGATGCAAGCAGTGATGATGCAGCAGTAAGTTTTGATGCAAATGGCGGTATCACAGTAGATATTCCAGAAGGATTTGAAGGTACAATTACGGTTACCTATACCGTTTCTGATGGCGAGTTTGAAAGTTCAGGTTCTATCATTATCACTGTAGAACCAGCTATGTTGACTTGTGCTGATCTTCCAGGCATCGAAATCATTGTAAACACAACTACAATTGACGAATCTAACTACAGAGTATACGTTTACGTTACAGGTGGTTTGCCGAGTTCAGATGGTAGCCAATACAATATCTCTGCTTCTGTAGAAGGCACAGAAATCTACTCTGGTTCAGCAACAACAGAAGAAGTGGTTATATTTGAAGCTTCTACTCCAACTGGCTTAACTGGATTTGACTTAAATGTTAGTGCAGATGATGACTTAGGTTGTACAATGAGTGTAAGTAAAACAGTGGTTATTTCTTTATCTAGTGAATTAATCAGTTTCACAGGTGAAGTATTGACAGTAGGTAACTTAGTGAAATGGGTAACTGCTTCTGAAACAAATACCGACTTCTTTACACTACATCACTCTGTAGATGGCATCAACTACACAGCAATTAACACGCAAAAAGCGGCTGGCAACAGCACTTCTGCTATTGCTTATGAGTTCTTAGATAAGAGCTTAACGGTTGGCACCAACTACTATCGTTTAACTCAAACAGATTTAGATGGTACAGCGAACAACTTAGGCGATATTACCTTAACAAGAGGCGAAAGCAACTTTGGCTTTATTGATGTCGTTCCTGTTCCTGCTCACACTTCAATCACCGTTGCCTTCAATGCAGATATTAATACTATGGTAACTGCCAACATCTACGATGTAACAGGTAAATTAGTAGAATCTCGCAGAGTAGCAGCAGGTGAAAACACCTTCAATGTAAACGTAAGCAATTACACAGCAGGCGTTTACTTTATTGCTATCAACAACGGTCAAGCAGTAGCAACTTCTAGATTTGTTGTTAAACACTAAAATGAGTCCACTGAATAATTAGATAAATGGCACAGCTTTTTTATTATAGAGCTGTGCTGTTTTATCCACTTATTCAAAATGCATTATGTTAATTAAATAAAAAAGCCTCCGTTTTGGAATGTTCCAAAACGGAGGCTTTTTTATTCAAAATAAGTGCGTAATTAGACGGTACTCTTTGTTTGATTATGGTGTAATACTTTAGAACAAGATTGTGCACAATTAACTTGACAATATCATATTAATATTTTTCATCCACTAAAAGCATTGACTTGAAATGACTAACAAAATTAAAAATACAATTAATTATTGTTAGTTTCTGATTTCTAACAGCTAAATATCTAAAAAGCTAAAAGACAATGTTAGCATTAAAATATTAAGAGTAACATTAAATATATCTGTAATTTACCATTATCAAGTTAATTAGTGTTTGGCACTTATTATTTCCGCATTACTTATAGGTTTTTATTTTGAGAAATATTTTGCCATTTTTTTTGTTTAATAAGCACAAAAGACACACCATTTAGCTTGCTGTCCAACCAAGTCAAAAAATCGAAATGTAGTAGCGCATGTGATTCAAAACTGTTTTTTTGCGTAAGCTCTACAATAGTAGCATAAAGATTTTGCAGCCCTTCTTTTGTTTCTTGTGCTGTTGTAAACGTTAGGGATTTCTGCATAAATTTTAAAAAAACACTTTCAATTTGATACAAACGATTTTGTTTTTTCAGATAAATTTGTGTGGAGCGAATCAAATACTTTAGTAGATAGCTATTATTAAGTTCATAATGTATAATCAACTGCAATATTCTTGTAAATCTATACACATCTAGGCGAACAACAGGCTTAAATTCATTAATGATTTTATTGGCATAATATAGCGCTTTATCATGCTTTTGCAAAGCAATATAAACATATACAAAACGGTAATACGCCGTCATAATAAATTGCGTGCGTATATGTTGCTCCTTCTCTTTTAGATAAATAGCAATATCAGAAATCAGCAACTCTGCTTTTTGGAAGGCTCCTTTTTCAATTAAATCAACCATTTCGATACCATAGGCTAGTACCGTCACTAAACTTTCGGTTGTTTCCCTTTTTTGCTTTAACTGATGCGGAATATTGCGAAATATTTCAAGATTTACACTAAATTTTTGAGGCTCTTGTGTTCGCTGTAAACGCAACAAACGACTATAAACAAGAATGTATTCAATTGTATTTTCAGACAAATAATGCTCATCTTGTTTAAGTAAATCTAATATTTTTTGGTTGCAAAAATACTCTTGTGCAGGCTCATCAACAGTATAATAGTAGTTCGCATAAATATCATAAAAATATCTTTTTGCGGAAGGCGACAAAGCCGTTGCTTCCTCTTGCAGCATTTCATGGTTTAGTAGTTGATTAAATTGCTCAATACTTTTAGGGTCTCGTGCCTTGTTTTCGGCTCGCCGCAATAAAATACTTTGATAATAAAGTTCCGCATATTGCTGTGTATTGCTAACTATACTCAATTGATGGTTCAATTCCTCAAAACCTTGTTGCACACGTTCAGCTTGTTGTCCATAGCCACTTATTTTGCGCTCCCAAAGAATGATTTCAAGTAGTAAAATTTGTAAATCATGCTGATGTGCTAGTTTCTTGGCATTTTTCAATATTTTTAAACACTGACCTTCTAAGCCTTTATAGTAAAGAATCTCTACATATTCTAATTTCTCTTTGAGTATTAAACGAGCTGATTTACCTGCATGAAAAGAGCGCAAACTCTTCAAAATAAGTTTGTATAAATAGTTTTTATCAGCAGCTAAATAGGCCGTTTTTTGCCCTATCTTTTGTAAAGCAGCTATAAGTTTTTCTTCATCATACTGCTTTTGTTTATCCAAAAAATTAAATATCTTCAAATAATTAACATCGGCATTTAAATGGGTTTTAGTCGCAAACAATTTGAAGTAGCGTTTTTCAGACATATTCATGGCATGAATCACATCAAATAGTTTGCAAGAGGTCTTTTTTCTCATTTATAAAATAAATTTTACTTCTAAGTACTAGATATAGGACAGAAAATTTGAGACAGAAGATAGTTAAGTGTTAAGCACTAATTAATTGGGCACAATTTTGTTCTAAAGTATTGACTTTCATTATTTTAATCAAACAAATAGTACCGTTTAATTATTGTGTAGTACTTAATTCATTGTTAACAACTTATGGCAAATTCAAAGATCGTCTAATTTTGTCTGATACTCATATCATTTCCCGAAACTAAATCCTAGCAAATTAAAAGCTTACTTAAAGTAATGCGGGAAATAATAAATTGAACCATAAAGCTAAAACAAAAATACTCTTTTTTTTTCAAGAATTGATAATTCTTTTTTCCAACTAACTTACTATTTTAATGCCCCTTAAACACCTTATTTTTTTGGCAAATACATATTTCAAAACTCATTCTCACTTACTAAAAAGTGATAATTATTGACTTTTAACATTTACATGTATTTTTTAAATTAGTGCAAACTGTACTAAAACACTCATGACCAGAGAGTTATAAAAAGTTTTTGAGTAAAAAATACAAGCTAAAAAAGCCCAAACAGCTTTTAAAATGCTGTGTTTTTTGCCTAAAAAATGATTTTTGTTAAAAAAAAGTGCTTTTTTAGTACAAAAATTTTTACTTTGTGCAAATAAGTTTGCTTTTCACTTCTTTAAACATTAAATAAGTTAATTATGAAAAAGGTTTACTTACTCTTTATGTATCTCTTTTTAATACAACCCACTTTTGCCCAATCAACAAATATCTGCGCGCTAGATTCAGATCGTTTAGGCCAAATTAATCAAACATTAAACGATTTACTAAACCTTACTGCTAGACAGCAAATACTGATTATGCAATTAAACCAAAAAGCGTTTAACAACTTCTGTACGCTTCGCTCTAAATATGATTCTCCAAAAGAAGCACCTCAAGCAGCAACTTTGTTAGACCGCAAAAAGTGGGCAATTGGCATTGACCGAAATACAAAACTTATGGAACTATTAAGCACTCAACAACGCGACATTTTTACGAATCTCATTAACAGTAGTGCTAGTTTATTTTATAAAAACGATATTTTTTATCGTAGAACTGGAAAAAGTATAGATGAGTTTGTCAATTCTTCAAGATTTTTACCAGAAAGCGAAAGTATCATCCGAGTTATCCATAGTTTTTAACTACTACTTATTAACTTGAAAATTAAGCCAATAACATTGTAAATTTATACTAATAAGCCCTACACCTACTTCATAGTTGAAGAAATCAAATCAACCTCATTACTCTATTCACATCAATCTTCACTCAACCTTTGTATAAATTACATGAATCAGTTGTTCAGGCAATTGCTTTGTTATTTCCAATAAACAGTTTAACAACTACCTATTCAAACTTTAAATATTTTCATATTCTTTTACTTTGAAGAAATAATCATTTTTGATTATTAATTAATTCAATAAAAAAAGTATTTTTAAATTTTAACCAAAGCAATCATGAAAAAACAAATACACTTTGTTGTTTTGTTATGTTTGTTGATGGTATGCTGTCAGTTCTCATTCGCCCAGAATGATCCCTGTACTGCAACTGCCCTTGCGGTAGGCACACCATTAGCAAGCCAAACACTCACCAACTCTGAAGATATAGCCGATCAAACGGATTGTACGATTGCGCCTGACCCACAAAACTGCTTGAATGGTTCTGCCTATGGTGGCTGGAATCAAACGCAAATTTGTGAGGATATCTGGTACGCAGTCACCGTTCCAGCATCGGGTAGTGTCATCATTCAATTTGCCAATGCAGGTGATATTACTGCAGCCATTTACGAAGGGAGCTGTGCCGGTCCATTGACACAAGTTACTTGTGATGGTGATGGCGACCCTACTTCCTCTGCTCCCTTAGTTGGTGCATATGGTTTAGCAGCAGGCTCTACGGTTTATGTCCGCGTTTGGGATTTTGGTTGTAATACCACCCAAACCTTCGATATATCCGCCACCGCAGGCACCAATACCGCAGGTCAAGATGTATCTAATGCTACTGCTCTAACCGTTGGCGGTGCTCCCTTAACGAATCAAAACATTACAGATTCTAATAATTTAGGTGATGAAACCTATGGCGTTCCTGAGCCTTCTTGTAATACAGGGCAATTTTACGATGGTACAGATATTTGCGAAGATGCTTGGTATCAGGTGACTGTACCGGGTACGGCAGGAAGCGCGCCAGTATCTTTAACTGTTGATGCAGTTTGGACAGCAGGTACCGATCACATTATGGCAATTTACAAACCTTCGCCAGCAGGTTCCACAGGCTATTCGCCACTTTATGAGGTGGCTTGTGAGGATGATGGTTCACTAGGAACGGTAAGTATTACGGTAGATTGTGCAGTGCCAGGGGATGTTTTATACATTCGTGTCTGGAATTATGATTGTGATGGTGCAACAACTTTTGATATAAGTGTTGTACAAAATGCTGCACCTGCCACACCTACTACACTAAATTTAGATGAATGTGCCGATGGCAATACCTATGAATTGGCTGCCTGTGGTACAGATGCTAGTCCGGGGCTAACACTTTTCGATAGTGGTGGTTCTGGTGGAAATTATGGGCAGGATGAAGACTATACAGTTACAGTTTGTGTTCCAGCAGGTTCGCCAGCAGGTACTTGTTTGCGTGCCGAGTTTGTGTCTTTTGTCTTGGAAGATGGAACGGTAAATACATTAAGCGCAAGTAATGACTATCTATATGTTTATGATGGCACAAGTACCGGCGATCCTTTGGTAGCTGGTTATACGGGAAATGAAACTGCTAACGGCCGCCCAGGAAATATTTACTCTACCAATGGCTGTTTAACCATTAATATTCAAACAAATGGAGATGAGGAAAATACAGGTTTTGAGGTGGAATTTGAATGTGTAAACTGCCAAAATGAAATTACACCTGTTGGCGGACAAACGGTTACTTGCGGTACACCTGCTACTTTTACTGACAGTGGTGCTGCTGGCGGCGATTACGGCAATTACGAGCATAATGTTTGGACCTACTGCCCAAGCGATGCTACTCAATGTATTTGGGCAGATTTTTCCTCTTTTGTCACTCAAGAGGATGTAGATTATTTATACATTTATAATGGCGATAATGCTTATAGTGATGATTTGATTGGGATTTATGGTGGTAGTGGAAATTTGGCTGGTGCCGTTATTAAAGCTACGCAAAATAGCCCAGGTGGTTGTTTGACTTTCAAATTTGTGTCTAGTGCGGGAACAACCGCAGCAGGTTGGGAAGCAAGCATTGATTGTGGACCTTGCCGCTTGCCGACAAGTAGCGATGGTTGTTCATCAGCTACCCAATTAACCCAAAACGGTACCTATGCAGGTTGGAATGCAGGTACTACGGGCGATCCCGCTTGTTCGGATCCTAACCTCAATATTCCATGTTTTTTGAGTGATAATGCGACTTCTTCACCGATTACAGAGTTAGAACTCACCACTTGGTATGAATTTACCATCCCTGCTGATGTTTGTTTGGATGATTTTAGCATTGCTTTGCAAAATGTGGCTTGCCAAGATGCAACTGGAACGGTAGGTTTGCAATTTGCCATTATTGAGCAACCAACAGGTACCACAGGTTGTTTGTGGGGTAATGAGTGGCCAGACCCGATTTTATGTTATGATCAATATGTGCAAGGGGTAGCCGTAGACTTAAATCAAGCGGTCATAGATCAAGGTGGAACGGGTTTAGTACCTGGGCAAACTTATTATATTCTAACAGATGCCTTTAATGGTTCTTCTTGTAATTGGGATTTGGTGGTGGATAATATTGAGCCTCCAGCTATTACAAGTGTTACTGCTTTGCCTGCTGATGCTTGTTCAGATATGCCAATTACTAGTTTATCTGTAGAAGCAACGGGTGATGTAGAATTTGTTTATGATGTAAATGCCATTGCTGATCCTTATGCTTTATCAGGTGTTGCAGCTAATACTTTAGGTACAACAACAAATTTTGATATTGATTTGGGAACGGCGAGTTTAGAAAGTATTGCTTTCCCTGCCAATACTACTTGCGAAGTGGTTACTTATAATGTTTGTGCAATTAGAAACCCATTACCCACAAGCGTAACTACAGAATGTCGTCCTTCTAATTGTACTACCGTAGCTGTTTATCCACTGCCTCCAACCCCTACTTTTGATGTAGCGCAATGCGGTACAGCTATAGTAGCATCTGATAATTGTGGAACTGGAAGCAGCACTATAGAATTTGAAGACCCTAATAATCCGGGTACTTGGAGCACTGACCCAACTACCTTTACCTTAGCCGATGGCGATGTATTGAATTGGGTAGCTTATGCAGCAGGCGCACCCGATAATGATAGCGACAACCGCCCCGACTGTGTATCCTCTGGAACCACAGGAACAGGTTTGTCCAATTGCGCTGTAGTTACTTGTGCTTGTCCTACCTGTCCAGCAGCCCCAGCTACCACACCAGTAATGACAGATTTATTAGAATGTTTCCCACAATACGGTGATCAGGCAGAAATGGACGGCGCAGCAGATGGAACGGCAGCCAATCCTTTTGCAACTTGGGCAGGTGCTTTAGCCTATGCACAAGCCAATAACATTGACTACATTCAATTTGCCCCCGGTACTTATCAAACGGATAATTCGGTATTTAATGCTTTTGGTTTAGCAGGCGGTTGGCCAGTTACTTTAGATGGTATGTATGTTGATGGACAAGGTGCGACTATTATTGGAAATGGCACTTCGGTCGGATTTGCCGATGTGGAAGCAGATAATGTAACTTTTACTAATTTAAATTTAACAGAATTTGCCCAAGCATTAGAAGTGCAAGATGTTGCTGCTTTTACCTATTGTAATGGTATTATTGATGGTTCTGATAATAATGCTTTAAATGGAGTATTTGTTAATTCGGATGCCGCTAATACTGATGCTACTTTTATCAATGTAGCGTTCAATAATCACGATACCCCTAATTTTACCTCCGCAATGGATATATTTTCCAGTTCTACCAATGCAGCCATTAATACAACCGTTAATTTCTGTGAAGCAACATGGAGTTGTAATCAACGAGATGGTTTTGGTGGTGCCTTATTTATTGGCCATGGTGGAGCTAGAGGACCTGATGATCCCGGCCCAATTGTTTGTATGCAAGGCGGTGGATTTTACGATAACTTAGGTATAGGAATTGCCAGCGATGGCGGTGCGCTTAATGTTCAAGACAATTCTATTTTAAATATTGATGGAACTGAATTTGTTTGTAATACTTCTAATGCCAATGATGGCACTTCTGGTGGTGGAGCTATTAGAGTACAAGGTGGTGCCGATGTAGATATTCAAAATGCGAATTTCTCTGGAAATACGACTACGCAATATGGGGGTGCTATTTTATTTACAAATAATGATGGAACAGACCCAGCTCTAACAATTGGAAATACCGTATTTTGGGATAATACAGCCGATTCGGGTGGTGCTTTAGCTGCCGATGGCGAAACCACAACCAATGTAACGGATAGTTATTTTGATGGCAACCAAGCTACCGCCGCTTCGGGTAGTGATGCTCATGGTGGCGGTGCAATTTATGTAGATGCTGGCCCTGAAGGCTCTCCTACCGAAGCCTCTACCGTATTTGTATTAAGCAATTCTACCTTAACAGGCAATACCTCTGCAACTGCCGAAGGTGGTGGTATGAATGTAGAAATTACAGATAATAACCAAGATTCAATTGACGATGGAAATTCGGATGATATTCAAATTACCAATAGCGTTATTTGTAACAATACTTCTACTAGCGCGGATAATGATTTAACGGAGGATTTTTATGAGTGTTTCTTATGTAATCCTGTTAATTCAGCCATTACCTTTACCACAAGTATCATTGGTTCAGGAACAGGTTATTCGCCAGCAGGCAATGTACCTTTTGCACAAGGCGACTGCGGCAATACCGCAGGCGTAGGCTATACGACAACTGCACCAGCAGCGATTCCTTGCCCAGCAAGCTGTCCACTAGCCCCAACTACCGCCGATAACTGTGTTGCATGTACTCCTCCAGACATTACCGCCAATCCAACAGGCGCGGAAATTTGCCCGGGTGATGGTACAGTGCTACCTAATTCCTTTGATTTTGCTACGGTTACAGTTACAGATGCTTCTACCTATACCAACGGTGAAGTAGTCACGATTACTTACCATTCAGCCACACCAGCCGATGGCACAAATGTGTTGCCAAGTACAACCGTTAACCCCACAACTACCACAACGTACTACATTTTGGCAACCAACGACAATGCCACTCCAAACGATGCAAATGATGATTGTACCAATGAAATACCGTTTATCGTATTGGTAGATGATGTTGCTCCTATGATTACTTGTCCTGCTGATTATACTTTAGGATGTGGTGTGCCTTTACCTGGTCCTGCTACAAGTATTGAAGCTTTAAATGATTCGGTTAACCGAATTTGTACAGGGCCAATTGATATTACTTTTGGTTCAGATGATGGCTTTTTTGATATTGCCTCTACTACTGATCCGATTATTGAAGTAGAAGGTGTCGCAGATGCTATGATGGACTTTGATATTGTAGATGAAACTGCAACAACAGGTGCTGGTGTATTAGCAGGTCCGGGAGGAGCTTCAGATATTTTCTTCAATTTCGCCATTTTACCGACCTTTGATCCTTATGGTGGAGTTGCCGTTCCTTCTACCAGCGTACAATATGAAGTTTATCAATCTACTTCTGGTATTGCAGGACAAATTGTGGGAGCTTCTGCTTCTACAGGTGATGTAAGATGTTACCAAGTTACTGTTACGCTTGCCTCGCATCTTAAAGTGGAAGCACAAGATTTTACTGCCTTGCTCAATAGTGTCAATACAGCAGGAGAGTTATACGAATCTGCTTCTATTGTTTACTTAGATGCTAATGGAATGCCTTTTGGCTCGGCTGATTATGCAGGTTTCTACAACGATCCTGTTGCTGGAACTGCTGGAAATGGAACCGCTACTCTAAATAGTAGTACTTGGAATGTAGCAGGTACAGGAGTATATGTTGCCCAAGACCAATCTGTGATAGATGTCACAACTGATCCTTTAAATCCTGTAGCTACTTCTAATATGCCTTCTGATGGCTTTGACCCAAATGCCAATATAGATGGAGGACTTCCGCCAACAACCCCTGTTAGTGGTGTGATTTATACGGTTTGTTTAGAAGATGTCGCAGAATCTGATTCCGATGGTGGAAGTACAACTAGTAGCACCAGCTTCACCAGTACTTTAAATGGATTCTCCCTTGATAATATTTGCATCAACTCGGCGGCTTGTGATAATAGTGCATTAGCAGATTTAACCCTCACTTCTATGGATGTATCCGATGGAATGACTGATCCTGAAACGATAACTCGTACTTATACCTTAACGGATGCTTGTGGAAATGTAGCTACCTGTGAGCAAACCATTACTATTCCTTTATGTGGCTGTACTGATTGTAATAATGCCACTTGTGAGCATGAAACAATGGGCGAAAGCGATTGGGGCGATGGCTTGACCGTCAATGAAACAGAAACTTTCGACAATGGTGCAGATGTTGATTGTGAAGATTTAACAACAACAGCCGAGGATATGGTCACCATTTGTACCGAATTTGTGGCTACAGGCGGCGAAACTCAAGTCACCGTAGCTGCCGAAGGTACAGGATGTACAGAAGGCAATTTGAATGTAACTTATGAATTAACAGAAGATGCTGATTCTGGTACTCCTTGTGGAACAGTCAATAATGGCGGTTACGATCCAAATACAGGAACGATTGACCCACCATTACAAGCTGGTACAACCTATCAATACTGTGTCACCGTTGACTTCTCTGCTGATGCTGCTTGTGATATTGATGAGGTTTGCCCTGTCATCTTAGATTGCACTACTACTCCACCAAATGATGATATTTGCGATGTGGATGCTGCCAATACTTGGGATTTAACCATTGGCACACCATTAACTAATCAAAACAACTTATGTGCGACTTTGGAAAATGGAGAGCCTACAGGCGGAGCTGACCAAACTGTTTGGTATACCTACACCGTACCACCGGGAGTTGATGCCATCAATGTATCTACTTCTAACAACGATTTCAATACCATCATCACCATTTACACAGCCACACTAGATTGCAGTAATCCACCGACTAGCGTTGATTTAAGCACGCAACTGGATATGCCAGCCGTTGCTCAAAATGATGATGCCGCAGGCGCAACCGCAGGAGAATCTTCGGCTACCCTTTGCGTGGAAGAAGGCGTAACTTACTACATCCAAATTGATGGCAATGCACCTGACGAGGAAGGTAATTTTGATATTGAAGTCACCGATGCTACAGGTACGACCAACTGCTGTACCGATTGCTTGAACGCTGGTTGTGAGCATGAAACAATGGGCGAACAAGATTGGGGTGATGGCTTGACCGTTAATGAAACAGAAACTTTCGACAATGGTGCTGATGTAGATTGTGAAGATTTTACAGGCATTGTTGGTGATGTGGTTACTGTTTGTACCGAGTTTGTTGCTACTGGAAATGAAACTCAAGTCACCGTAGCTGCCGAAGGTACAGGCTGTAATGCAGGCACTTTTACCTACGAAATCACAGAAGATGCAGAAGGTACAGGTAACCCATGTGGTACAGTCAATAATGGCGGTTACGATCCAAATACAGGAACGATTGACCCACCATTACAAGCTGGTACAACCTATCAATACTGTGTCACCGTTGACTTCTCTGCTGATGCTGCTTGTGATATTGATGAAGTTTGTCCTGTCATCTTAGATTGCGATCAAACGCCTGTCAATGATGACATTTGCAACGCTATAGATTTATCAGGAACAGGCACCGCAACCAATCAAGATAACCTTTGTGCGACTTTGGAAAATGGTGAAACAGATGGTGGAAATGAGCAAACGGTTTGGTATGAATATACTGTACCTCCTGGAGTCGAAGGCATTTCTATCGAAACCTCTAACAATGATTTCAATACCACTTTAACCACTTATACAGGCACTCCAAACTGTGCAGGTGGCGTTGATTTGAGTGTAGATATTACCACCATTCCAAATGGCAGCAATGACGATAATCCAGATGGCGCGCCTAATGGCGAATCTTATGTGGAGTTCTGTGTAGAGGAAGGGCAAACCATTTACATTCAAGTAGATGGCAATGCTCCTGGCGAGGAAGGATTTTTTGATATTACAGTTAATGATGAAACAGGCAATTTAGACTGTTGCGATCAAACACCTGTCAATGATGATATTTGTGATGCCATAGATTTATCAGGAACAGGCGGTGCAACCGATCAAAACAATATTTGTGCAACCACAGAAACAGGCGAAACAGATGGTGGTGCTGAGGCAACCGTTTGGTATACCTATACCATACCACCAGGAGTTGAAAGCATTTCAGTTGAAACATCCAATAATGACTTTAACACAACTTTAACCACTTACACAGGCACTCCAAATTGTGCAGGCGGCCTTGATTTAAGCGTTGATTTAACCATTATTCCAAACGGAAATAATGATGACGCTCCCGGCGGCTCCAGCAGTGGCGAATCTTATGTGGAATTCTGCGTAGAAGAAGGCGAGACCATTTACATACAAATAGACGGCAATGCCCCAGGTGAGGAAGGCAACTTTGATATTAGCATTACAGATATAACAGGCGATATTAATTGTAGTTGTAATTTAGAAATCGAAGTTATTGACATTACACAAGGGACAAGTGGTGGCATTACACCATTTTATTACAATACTGCTACCGTAGAAGTTATCAATGGCACACCACCCTACGATTACCATTGGGCAACAACAGGTTATGTACGACACGCTGTTGTAAGCCTCGGTTTTATTCGTATACACTACAGCGATCACGCTTATTGGACAGTAACCATTACAGATGCCAATGGCTGCATCGTTGTTGCTACAAATGATCCAGCACAAAATGGCGGTATTAACGAAATCTTAGATATCTCAAGTGCCATAGTAGAGGCAGATATATGTCTTACTTCAGATAGAGAAGGGTCAATTACTGTTAATCCAGAATTTGGCACACCACCTTATGAATATCTATGGTCAGGACCATTTACATGGAACAATGGAAATGCCCTAACCACTACAGTTGGAACAATTACAGACCTTCCAACAGGCTGGTATACGGTTACGGTTATTGATAGTGGCGATCCAAGCGGTCCGTTTGATGCATCAGGCAATCCAATTGTTGATGGAGACCCAAGCACACCATTACCACAACAAACAACAGTCGGCTGGTATTGGGTACAATGTTTAGTGCCGGGTAGAGGTAAATTAAATACAGAAGGCATCACAAACCTTCAAATAGCTCCTAACCCACTGTCTAGCAACGCTTTAATCGAAATGAGTGTAGCAAAAGACAGTCGAGTAAGTCTTGATTTATACACAGTAGATGGCAGGCAAGTAGTGACTGTTTTTGAAGGCGAGTTAAAAGCATCATTAGTTAATTCCATTCCATTTGAAAGTGGCCCATTAGCCAATGGGGTATACATTTTACAATTAACGACTCAAGACGGCTACAGAATACACCAAAAACTGTTGATTAGTAAGTAGATAGACATAAGATGGTATAAGATTCAAGATAATCATTACTACCTAAAAGTCTCCTAATAAATAAAAGCCTGTTGTTGGATAAAAAATCTAGCAGCAGGCTTTTTTACTTTTCCAGTAAAGAAATTATTTCTATACCAAAAACAGGATAAAAGCAAAAGTTGTTAATTTTTGTATTTATTATTAATAAGTGTAGCCTCGCGCCGAACCAAACTCATAGGCTTCGCCTATAAAAAAAATACAATTCTAAGCTGTTTTTAGTATACTTCGTTGAAAAGCCTCGCCGTAGCTCCGCTATGCCTACGTTTTTCACCTTATACAATTTCAAAATTATTTTGGCTTTATGGTGCAACTTATTATTTCCGCATTACTAAGTGCCTAGCACTAATTAATTGTGCACAATTTTGTTCTAAAGTATTGACTTTCATTGTTTTAATCAAACAACGAGTCCCGTTTAATTATTGTGTAGTACTTAAGCGTTACCAAATGTTAAAATTTATCTTTTTTAATCAAAAAAACAGTTTTTTTGTTTTACTTTAACGAAGTAAGTAATTAGACATAAGATTTGAGACATGAGATGTGAGATAACTAAGTCACTATTAATGATTTATGACAAAGCCAATAGTTATTTAATTTTGTCTACTTACTGATAGCCAAAAATCTAAAAGGCTAAAAATCCAAAAATCCATTCATATACTAAATAAACAAAATGAAAAGAAAATTACAACTTTACTGCTTATCAGTAGTATTTGCCCTAGTTAGTTTAACATCAATAAGTTTCGCTCAAGAATTGAGTGATGACTTTTTCTGTGACGGTTGTTTCCAAGAAGAACTCTATGATTACAATATGGAAACAGTCGTTTATTCTGATGTTTATGGCCGTTTGATGGACATATACACCCCAGTAGACAACCGCAACGAGCCGCGTCCACTTATTTTATTTGCTCATGGTGGAGCTTTTGTTGGAGGCAGTAAAAATACAGGCTCCTCAGAATATTTCTGCAAAGCTTTTGCCAAAAAAGGCTATGTTGCAGCTTCCTACAACTATCAATTAGCTAATAGCTTAATAGATTTAGCCGACTCCACCAAAATGATCGAGATTGTCATGAAAGCCATTTCTGATGGCAAAGCAGCGATTCGATATTTTACAAAAGATGCCGCAACAGAAAACACATACAATATTAACCCTGATTTGGTATTTGTTGGCGGCAACTCGGCAGGTGCGATTTTAAGCATGAACTTAGCCATGATTGGCAATGATGGAACAGATTATCCAGCACATATTGCCGAAGCCATTGATGCCAATGGTGGTTTAGAAGGCAATAGTGGCAACCCCGGTTACTCCTCAGAGGTAGCGGGCGTAGTTAATTTGGCAGGCGGTTTAAACCAATTAGCCTTCCTAGACGAACAAGATGTTCCTTTTGTGAGTTGTCATGGCGATATAGACGGTGTAGTACCTTACGATTGTCAAGATGTGTATTGGGCTGATACTATAATGGGTTTGTTTGATTTAGTAGATATTTGTGGAAGCGGTGCCCTACATCCAAAAGCCGATGAACTAGGCATACAAAATGCGTTGTTAACCTTTGAAGGAGACGATCACACCCCTTGGAGCGTTGATTTAAGTCAAGGAAATGCATTGAAAATGGATCAAGTGATAGACTTTTCAACAGAATTTTTATATGGCTTAATGCAAGGCTTAGTTTCAGATGTGGAGGACAATGTAGCGGAAGCCATCCAAGTTAGCCTAGCCCCTAATCCTGCTGATCAGCACATTAATTTACAATTAAAAGGAGCGCATTTTCTACAAAATATACAACTATACGATGCACTCGGCAGGCTGGTATATGAAAAAAATGGCTTGTTCAACAACAGTTTTCAAATCAAAAGAAATCAATTAGCTGCTGGCGTGTATCATCTATTGATTCAGACTGATGTAGGCAGTAAAAGTGAAAAGATAGTTTTTAAGTAGCTAGATAGGAGACGTGAGACTGGAGATGTGAGATAATTTTTACGAAAAAAAAAGAAAAGGGAGCTTGGACGCGATGGTTCAAGTTCCCTTTTTTTTTGTTTTTATCTAAGAGCAATAATCTAATTGACTTTTATGTAAATGTATAAGGCTATGTTTTTAGGGCGAGTTTCGGGGTCTCCACCTCCATTGACTATTATATTGTGATTGTGCTCTCCATCAGTTTGGGTATATATAGGAGGAGTTTTTCCTACCCCAGATAATTCTGCTCCAGTTTTGTGTTGATGTCCATGTACAAATGTTGGCCTGTAGGGTGCAAGAGAATGTGCATGTTCTCCAGTAGTAGAAGTTCCTCCAGTGAATTTTTTTGTTCTGGGTAAACGGGTGGTATCATTTTGAGGACTACCTACTACTCTACTTTTATCTTTCGGATCAAGACAACGAATAAAGTTATTAGAGGCATCTGGTAGGTGCGTTAAAACTGTATATTTTGCCAGTTCAGTCCCCCCAATTGGTGTACCATCCATTAATCGCCAGCCGTCGCCATTTAACTTTTTGAATTCGTCTGGCACAAGAATGGAATATTTAACGTCTCCTATTGTTCCCATATCTGGATTAAGTTTAGTAGGCATATTATTTAGTTGACTTTAATATAAATGTATAATGCTATGTTTTTAGGGCGAGTTTCGGGGTCGCCGCCGTTTATTATATGATTATGTGTCCAAGAATAGTCTTTGGTATAGGTCTGTATTGGCTTTGTATTTTCGCGATGTGCGAAATCGTCTGCTCTACCTCCACCTGATGGAGGACCTGGATTACTAGGCTGAGAATGAATGCGTCCACGTGTATTAGGGTGCTTGTGTGTGTTTTGGATGTTGTTAGTAACAAATCTATTATGAGGCATTCGAGTAGCATCATTTTGAACACTACCCACTTGTCTATTTTTATCTTTAGGATCAAGGCAACGAATAAAGTTATTAGAAGCATCTGGTAGGTGCGTTCTTTTTGCTACTGTGGCTAGTTGAGTGCCTTCTATATTTTGTCCATTCATTAATCGCCACCCATCACCATTATATTTTTTAAATGTTGTTGGTGGTAAAATGGAATATTTAACGTCTCCTATTGTTCCCATATCTGGATTAAGTTTAGTAGGCATATTATTTAATTAATTTTTATGTAAATATATAATGCTATATTCTTAGGGCGAGTTTCGGGATCGCCGCCTAATATGATATGTGTATGTCCCTCATGAACATTTGTCTCAACATTATGGTAATTATGAGCTGAGGAAATTTCACAGCCATTTTTATACTGATGTCCTAATATGAAAGCACTTTTATAGTTTAATAAATGATGATTATGCTCTCCTCCTAATTTAGTAGTAAATTTGTTATCAGGCATTCTAGTAGTATCATGTTGAAAATGCCCAACAGGTCGGTCTTTTGTTTTTCCTCTGATAAACATATCTATCCCATTAGGAATATGCGTCATTGCTTGTCCTTCTTCTTTGGTGAGTTTATGAAGGGCAGATCCCATAATTTCTCTACCATCCATAAGTACCCAACCTTTGCCATACAGCTTTTGAAAAATTAATTCAGGCAATACAGAATAAATTACTTCTCCTAACTGTCCAATATTGGGGTCTATTGGTGTCATAATAAGTTGATTTTTAAAAATTAAATTATCTTATTTTTACGTATAAATAGAGGGCAATATTATTAGGGCGAGTTTCTATCCCATCATTTTCTAATATACTAATGTTAGCATGTGCAGTATGTATTCCAAAGCTACTATAACCGGTATTACCATAATATCCGCCACCGGCATTGAGCCCTTTAGGTGTTCTAATATCTGCACCGCCTTGACCTAACACTAGACCATCTTTATGTATACTATGACTATGTCCTGCGTCATGTATAGGGTGCTTATGCTTGCCTATACTTCCCTTTTGTACACTCCCAATTTGCCTATTTCCATCCCCATCAGCCAATTCACCTGTTCTACTTTCGTTCATAGCACGTATAAACATGCCTCGTCCATCTGGTAGTCTGTTTAAACCAATTAATTGGGCTAAAAGCATTCCTTGAATGTTTTGCCCTTGTAATAATTCCCAACCTTCACCATGTCTTTTTTTAAATATTTTAGGTGGTAATAAGGAAAACTTAACGTCACCTAACTCTCCAATATTGGGGGGAATTTGTGCCATAATAAATTGATTTTTAAAAATTAAATTATCTTATTTTTACGTATAAATAGAGGGCAATGTTATTAGGGCGAGTTTCTATCCCATCATTTTCATTTTCTAATACACTGATATTAGACGCACCCCACTGTATCTGAAAAAAGCTAATACCTGCGTATTCATAATCTTTTCCCCCCATATGAAACCCCTTTTTTGTTCTAATATCTGTGGGAGTTGTTGCCATTACGGCCCCATCACGTTCTACATGATGGGTATGTCCTGGGTCATGTATAGGGTGCTTATGCTTTCCTACGCTTCCCTTTTGTACACTCCCAATTTGCCTATTTCCATCCTCATCAGCAAATTCCCCTGTTCGACTTTCATTCATCGCACGTATAAACATCCCTCGTCCATCTGGTAGGTTAGTTATTTTAGGAAGTGCTTTGCCTAAAGGTGTTCCTTGAATATTTTGCCCCTGCATAAGTACCCAACCATCGCCATTTTGTACTATAAATTCTTCAGGAGGTAATAATGAATACTTGACATCGCCTATTGCACCCATATTTGCAGGAATTTCAGCCATAATTTCATGTATTTTTTATTCTAAAATTAATGATTTGTTAGGGGAAATGCTTATGTACTGACCATCAAACTCCCACTTGACCGCTTTAAAATCATAACTGTTTATTTGTTCATCTGGAATTGTAATGGATTTATGATCATAGCGAATAATCTGGACTTCCATATCAATTCCAGGAGGAATACCCTCAGGCATTTCTTTTTCTAATAATTCCCTTAGTTCTAGTTGCCTAACTTGATGCCAACCAATGAGCCTTTCTTTGATAATCGGTTTGTCTCCTTGTCCAGTGAATTTTAGTTTCAAAACAGCTGCAATAAGCGGAAACACAGTCAAGCGAGTGGTATAAGAATGAGGACTTGAAAACATACCTGCATCTTTATTAAATAGTTTTTTATCTATTTTAATATGCTTAATTTCTGCTAAAGGATATCCTAACTTGGTAAGCCTAGCCAAAGAAGGTATCTTTTTAAAGGGAACTCTAAAAACTATTTCGCTATCTGTGGCAGTTTTCCATAATTCAAATTTCTTACCTTCAATAACAAGTTTATTTTTAGCATTTGCTAAATTGACACCAATACAATGTATTTTTACACCGCATTCATCAACTAAGGGTGTTATAATCTCAGCTAATACAATAGGGTCACGTTTAGCAAGAGGAAGATTACTGGAGACATTTGCAGCATTTATGATTAATTCATTACTCGCCGTCTTCACTAAGTCAATAAGTTCTTCCACTCTATCAAATGTCTTATTTACATCTCCAAAAAATGCTTGCCGTTGGGTATCTAAATTTCCATAGAATAGTAGAATATTATCTTGTAGAAGTTTGTCTAATTGTGTTAAACGTTCTTTTGTTGCATTATCAATTTGATCTATTCTTGCTGCCAATCTAGTATCAACATTATTGACTAGACCGCCCATATTGGAGAAAAATAACGTTTGTTGTTCAGTTAACTTGGCATCAACATTATTGACTAGACCGCCCATATTGGAGAAAAATAACGTTTGTTGTTCAGTTAACTTGGCATCAACATTATTGATTATAACATTCATATTATCTGCTAATATTTTCTGATGTTTAGCCAAGATAGAATCAATATCTTGCTTTGCCCTTTTTCTGGCTTTTTTTACTCTATTAGAAACAATAATACCGCCTGCTATAGCTCCAATACCAGCAGCAACTCCACCTATTATTAATCCAAGCATACTATTATATTTTATTTTTATTTTCAAAATCTTCTTGAATACCCAATCTGTAAAGGCACATATTCCACATCAATATGAATAGTGATAGTCGTATCTGCTTGTAGTGCCTTCATTTTCAGTTTTTGCCACAAAATACCTTTTATGGGAAGTTTTCCAGTATTATGGTGTATACCCATATCCTTATTTTTGCCAAAAGGGCCAAGTGTCCACCATATTTTACAAGCATTAGTCCCGTCCTTAGATTGGATGTTGTAGTGAATATGTCCACTACTCAAAAAAGCAGCATTAAAAAACACCTTTTTGGCTTCTCCTTTTTTGAGATGAAAAACCTGTTTTTCTTTCCAAACTGCCATAATTATTGGTTTTTGGGTGGGTTAGGGCAATTTTTTTTCTCAAAGTCATAGTCTTTAGGACATTTGTTAAAGTCTTTGGGCAGTTCACCATTTCCTAATTTGGAAGGATTCAGTGCAGCATTTAGTATGCGAATAATCAAAATTATAGGGTTCATATAACTGTTTTTGTTTGTATTCAATAAAAAGTTCTTTCTTGCAAAGATAATATTAATTGTTTAATCTTTCTATAAAAAAGAGAAAATAAAATGATAAAATTTACTTTAAATCTAGGCACAATATACAAGGGAATGATTATCAGTATTATATTATAATAGTGTAGGCAGAAGTAAAAATTAAAGCGAGCTTGAATACTTCTTATACTATTTTATAGAGAAAAAGGGAGCTTGGACGCGATGGTTCAAGTTCCCTTTTTTTGTGCTTTTTTACACATGGGCGACTGCTTAAATTCTTCAAATGAAATAGAGCTTATCAATTGAAAATAAGCAAGTGTGTTAGCAACATCTAATCTGTATCAATTGTTGTTGGGCACCTATATGATACAATAGCAGAATATTTTTATCAATTACATAACAATAAAAGGATAGCCCATATTTAGATTATTTGACTACTAATAAAATTTAAAAAAATGTTTTGGGGAAACACTTTAACAACAAAATGAGCATACCTTTCAATGAACTATCCTTCTTTAGTGTAGAAGAAGCTTTTTATGATTAAACATGCACTGTTTTTATAGAAAAAATACATCGCATTTATGTAAAGTAAAGAAAAAAATAAAGGAACACCAATTCCACAAATAGCCAAATGACAAGAAAGCCACCCGATCCGCTTAAAAAACCTCTGGATCCGCCTAAAAAACTTCTCAATTCCTCAAATTATTTTTCTCTTAAATGAGCTAAATAAGAGTAAAATAAGCGTGCATTACCTAACTACAAATGGTTTATTTTTGCTGTAGATGGCGATTAAATAGCTTTTTACCTCAACACATCGTATGTGTATGGTCAAGTTATCAAAAATCATCAAATTAAACATCTAGCACTATCTAACTGTGCATAATATTGTTCTAAATAATTGATTTTCAGCTTTTTAATCAAAAAAAGTATCATTTTTTTTTATCTAGGCACCTTATTAAAGTTAGATACAAAGTATTTTAGTTGAAGAGTATGGTATTTGAAATTAACCAAACTATTGATGCCTAGTTAGCTCTTAAAGCTGTGTAACAAATAGCTTTATTTGCTTTTCTTCTATAAAGTTATGGGCTTGGTAGTTAAAAATTTTATCTAGCTCTCACAAAAACTAAGAGAAAAACAAGAGAAAGTAAGAGAAAAATGTGAGTAAGTAATATTGACAGGAATAGTTTAATTTTGTAGAAAAGATTGAAAGTGTTCACCTTAAGTACTTATAAACACAGATAAATAAAAAACAAAGCATAGTATATTATTTATCTATCATCAAATTTAAATGCTATAGCGATTTAAAAACAAAAACTTTATTCTTTTTTAATTTTAAAAAATCGGACTTGTCCGATCATGGAAAAAGTACAGCTTTTTCAAAACAACATTAAATAATTTATTTTTTTAATCTAAATTTCTTAAAAAATGAGAATTTCCGTTTTTTCAATCATCGTTTTATTAGTAGTTGCACTAACAAGTTGCACGAAAGAAGTAGACCATATCGTAACAGAAGAAGCACAAGTAGTAAATGTGCAAACTGCCAAGTCAGATGGTCTAATTGATGACCCTATAGAGTTGCGAATTGCAGGTACCATTGACATGCCATTAGAATTGCGAATTGCAGGTACTATTGACATGCCATTAGAATTGCGAATTAATGCTGTCAACATCAAAAACAACAAGCCTGTTCCTAATTTGAGTTTGAACTGTTTTAATGACCAATATAATCACAAAGAGCGAACTAATGTAGCTGGTATTATTGACTGTAGTTTAGCTCAAGGACACACTTACTCCGTAACTACAAAACTAGGTAATCACCCTGTCAGAGTAGTTGATGGTTATGTCAAAGGAAACGAAATTACTTTAGCGATTGAACGATAAATAAGATTTTTTAGCAGACTATCTGGATTAAACGACTAATAAAGGGCAGTAGTGAGTGATCACTGTTGCTCTTTTTTTATGTTTATATTGAAGAACGTAAATGGCAGCTCTAAAAAAATGTGTAACTTACAGGCTTTTTATTATCTAAAGTAAATTCCAAAGAATAATATGAGCGCAAAGAGTCTCAAAATGCCCAAAGGTGTTCCCTATATCATTGGCAATGAACTAGCAGAACGCTTTAGTTTCTACGGCATGAAAGCCATTCTAACCATTTTTATGACCAAATATTTGATGGATAGCTCAGGTGGTTTGGCAGTGATGGGCGAAACCGAAAGTAAATATTGGTATCATATTTTTGTGATGGTGTCCTATTTTACCCCTATCATTGGAGCCATTATTTCGGATGTTTTTTTAGGAAAATACCGCACTATCATTGGCTTATCCATCTTTTACTGTTTGGGACACTTAGCACTTGCATTAGACGAAACTCGGCTTGGACTAACCGTAGGATTAACGCTTATTGCAATGGGTGCAGGCGGTATAAAACCCTGTGTATCAGCGCATGTTGGCGATCAATTTTCTAAAGAAAACGCTCCACTATTAGACCGTATTTTCAAGTACTTTTACCTCTCTATCAACATTGGTGCAACGGCTGCTTCCTTACTTACTCCCGTTTTATTGAACTATTACGGCCCGCAAATCGCTTTCGGCATTCCGGGGCTATTGATGTTGATTGCGACCATCGTTTTTTGGATGGGGCGAAATGAATTTATTTCCATCAAACCCGTAGGGATACAGCAGTACAAACGCGATTTACTCAGCGAACAAGGCTTAGGAGCTATCCGAAATCTCACGCCTATTTACCTATTAGTTGCTTTTTTCTGGGCAGTATTCGATCAAACAGGCTCGGCACTTGTCTTGCAGGCCGACAAAATGAATAAAGTCATCAACTTGGGTTTTACCAACTTTGAATTATTGCCTTCACAAATTCAAGCAGCCAACCCATTTTTAGTTATATTATTTATCCCTTTATTTACTTTCCTCGTTTATCCTTTTTTAGAAAAAATAATTCGCTTAACAGGCCTGCGAAAAATTACCATTGGAATGGTCATGTCGGGTTTAGCCTTCGCTATTTGTGCCTTTGTAGAAGTGAAAATTCAGGCAGGGCAAACACCTTCCATTTTTTGGCAATTATTGACCTATGTTATTCTCACTGCTGCCGAAATATTTGTTTCCATCACTGCCTTAGAAATGGCTTATACCCAAGCCCCTAACAGTTTGAAGTCGTTCATCATGAGTTTTTATTTGCTTTCCGTTGCTGTAGGCAATTTTATTGTGGCCTTTGTCAATGGCATCAATGAGCGTCCAGATGGCAGCTTTTTATTAGAAGGTGCAAATTACTATTGGTTCTTTACCATTTTAACTTTTTTAGCTGCTGCTGTTTTATATTATATGTCTACTTGGTATCAAGAAAAAATCTACATTCAGCCAGAGGATATGAGAGAGTAGGTGAATGGAAAATTGTTTTTTGAGGAGGAAGATACTGTGTAATGTGGACAAAATGGGCTGACTTTTTTCTCAAGTTAAAGTATTGAAAATCAACACTTTGAAACAAAACTGTGCACAATTTAATAGTACTTAACACCTATTATTACAAAAGTCATACATAACTCAACAATTTAAAGTCCCATGCCCGAATCAACAGTATTACCATTCTATAATCGCCTTAAAAAAAATCACCGTCATTTGCGGAAATGGCTCAAACGTCAGCAAATTAGTTGCTACCGATTGTATGATCGGGATATTCCAGAATTTCCGCTTAGTATAGATGTGTATGAACAGCATTTGTATGTGTGTGTGTATCAGCGCAAACACACTATGGGGCAAGAAGAATATAAAAGGTGGCTAGAGGCGTGCATACAAACCGCAACTGAGCTTGTCGGTATTCCCATAGAGCAAGTAGCGGTTAAAATACGGGCGCAAAAAAAGGGAAGTACACAATATGAACGCTTACAGCAGTCGAAGCAGTTTTTTATTGTAGAGGAAAATGCTTTGAAATTCAAGGTCAATTTAACCGACTATCTGGATACGGGTTTATTTCTCGATCACCGTCAAACAAGGATGATGGTACAACAAGCCGCTAAAGGTAAAAGGGTGCTTAATTTGTTTGCTTACACAGCTTCCTTTACGGTTTATGCAGCAGCAGGTGGAGCATTGGAAACGACTAGCGTTGACTTATCTAAAACCTATTTGCGCTGGGCAAAAGACAATCTGGAATTAAATGGTTTGTTATCCAAAAAACACCAATTCATACAAGCAGATGTCTTACAATATTTACAGCAACTCCCTGAAAATCAGCAATTTGACTTAATTATTGTAGACCCACCCACATTTTCTAATAGCAAAAGAATGAAAGGCGTTTTTGATGTACAACAAGCGCATGTTGATATGTTAAATAAGCTACTCAAACACACATCTCCGAATGGTATGATTTACTTTTCTACCAATTATCGCCGTTTTAAATTGGAAGCGGAAGCCATAAAAGCTCGTCAAATCAAAAACATTAGCACCCAAACCCTTCCAATGGATTTTCGCAACAAAAAAATACATCAATGCTTTCTGCTATTACCATAAATGAACAAGTAAGATAAATTAGTGGTTTTTATGGTAAGCCTCCAATAATTTTACTGAATGTGTCAGAAATTTAAGGAAAGACGAAGTACACTCTAGAATGAAAGGTAAATATTTACACAGTTTGTACTAAAAGTCTAAAAATCCAAAAGTCCAAAAGTCTAAAAATCCAAAAGTCCAAAAGTC
>JAHDHV010000155.1 GCA_020631155.1 Bacteroidota bacterium
TAGGAAAAAGTAAAGATTCTCCTTTTATTTGAAAACATTTTGTTATTCCCTAAATCCTTGACACACTCAAAATCGTATAATAATAACTATTTGCCTTAATTTAAAAAGTGTCGGGATTATCTAGTTTTTTTTCTTTTTGCTTGATAAAAAAGAAACGGAAAATCAAGACGATGAAACTTTTTCGCGCTTAACACAAAAACTTTCAAGGTCGATCTTCAAAACCAGTAAAAAAAAGAGATTTTATGTTTAGGAAAAGGTAAAATGCTCCTCTTTTTATTCAACTATCATTTTGTTATTCCCTAAATCCTTGACACACTCAAATCAAACTTCCTTATCTACTACTTCCACTCAAACCCCAATCCTGCATTCTCCTCAAGCCTTTTCAAAAGTGCATCCCCCATTGCTACAGATGGCGTAAGCACACCACCCACATCAGGGAGTTCATCTTTAGCTAGGCAAATGGCACTTTCGGCGAGCATTTTGGCAGTAGAACCATAGCCGGGGTCTCTATCACCAGTTACAGTGCCGATAGCGGTTTCGCCATTTTCTAGTATGGCAAAAAACTTCATTTTAAAGAATCCCGATTCTCTTTGAGCTTTGCTAGGGCCTTCGCCGGGTTTAGGGAGTAATTTATCGGCTATTTTTTTGATAAAAGACCCCGGTTTTAACAAAGCCATTAAGCCTAGTGGTAGGGCTGCTGCGATTGCCTTTAATCTACCCACAAAACCGTCTCCACTCATGACCGCTTCATCATAGCGAAAATTTTTGCCGTAGGGATAGCCTGCCAATGCGTTGCTTCTTCGCACTACTTTGGTATTGATACCGGCCATCACAAAGGGATATATCCAACTTTTAGCGGTCTTATCGTAAACAACACTTTGCAAGTCGCGTTTATCGGGGCCGCTATCCTCGCCTTTGGGGTTTAAACTGTATGGGTTGAGCAGGATGCCGTAAATGCTTTTGTCTTTTTGCGCTTCTGCCAATACATTGCTCAAGGATGCATAAGTGCCGCCGCTAATTCCGCCTTTAATGGCTCTAACACGCATGTTGAGTTGTTTAGCCCTTTGTCCTGTTCGTTTTTGGGCTTCTTTTTGCATAAAATATACGCCCATATCAGAGGGAATGGAGTCGAAGCCGCAGGTGTGGACAATCTTGGTGCCCTTGTTTTTGGCGGTTTCGTGATGTTGGCTTATCATGCGGTGCATCCAAGGGACTTCACCCGTTAAGTCGCAATAATCGGTTTGGTGTGCTACGCAAGCGGCGACCAATTTAGAACCATACTTGGCATAAGGACCTACAGTTGTGCAAATTACTTTGGCTCGCGCTACCATTTTGTTTAGGCTGTCTTCATCATGGCTATCTGCTATGACTAGAGGTACAGATTCATCAGCTACTTCGGCGCGCACTTTTTCCAATTTGGCTTGGTTTCTTCCGCCCATTGCCCATTTTAGGCTATTGCCTATCCCATATTTTTGATATAAATATTCGGCAACTAGTCTGCCTGTAAAGCCCGATGCGCCCCAAATGATGAGGTCAAATTCTTTATGTTGTGTCATTAGTGGTTATTAGAGATTGGAAATTAGATTTTAGAAATTAGAGATTAGCAGCTGGATTTTAGCAATGGTAAACTATTGATACAAAAAGTGTTTGTCGAAAAAAATGTCTAATCAATGAGTTGTAAATTGTTGGGTTAAATGAGTCGAACTTTTAAATGTGGTTTAGATATTGTTAAAAAACTGCATACTTGGCATGATCTGTGTAGAGTAGATAGTAAAGCATTGTAAAAGAGGGAATTGTAATTGTTGATAGGATTATGGAAATGGCTTTTTTTTGATATGCAAGCTTTTGACAAACTGAATCTTTTAAAAAAATAAACTAAAGAAAGCACATTTCAAACAATTTCAAACACTTTTCCTTGTAAATTATTTTTAATATCTATGAAGAGCTAGGGGGATAACATTTTTGAACCCAAACATTTTCGTAACAAAAAAAAAAGTGTCACGTAAATGTTAAATGTCAACAGTCATTAAACAAAATGATAAAATTGACGACTAACACTAACAACAAATAATTACTAAAAATAATCACCATGCGATTCAATAATATAAATACCATCATCATCACACTTATTATCATCACTTTTGCAATCTTAGGAAATACTACAGTTGTAAAAGCTCAACAATTAGAAGAAGACGGATTAGCTATGATTCACCACAATATGAATGACGGTCATGCACATTCGCATGAAGCCAACACGAACCCAACGACTAACAATGCTTTGGTTTTAGAAACTGTTTTACAATGCCCACATTGCGGACACAAATCTCACGAAGCAATGCCCACTAACTCTTGCAAATTTTTCCACAAATGCGGCAACTGTAGCGAGTTAGTAAAACCAAAAGAAGGCGAGTGTTGCGTATTTTGTTCTTATGGAGAGTCTATTTGTCCTCCAGCGCAAGAACACGAACAAAAAATAAACAGATAATAAATAGTTGCTTAGAAATATGGTCAATACCAAGCATTATTTAATGATGCAAAATTTTGTTCTAAAGTATTACTTTTATTCTGTGAATCAAACAAAAACGTCATTTTATTTTGCCTAAATATTCACTAAAGACAATACAAACCCAATAAACTATTTTTATAAAAAATCATAATCCATCTACACTAACAACTAGCAGTACACATGTAGCCTAATTTATTTATTTGTTGATACACCTAGATGGTTTTTTGTTGAGAAGGTTCTACTTCAAGAGTTGAACAGCTTAGTCTTTACGTTTGGAAATCAATTTGATTTCGACCATCAACTTGGCTGTTTTTTACATCACTACTTTTCTAATGCGATCTACCATTCTCACACTTTAACTAATAGGACAAACAAGGTTAAATTGCACTACCAAATAGCGGTATTATTTCAGTAAAAGAACAATCAACTATTTGTAATAGTGTATTTTAACCATGCTCAAGTGAACAAGCAGTTAGTGGAATAAACGCCCTATTTGCTTGTTTTTTAGGTTATAACTACACATCGTCAAAATAGTTAACAATCAAAAAAAACGCCCACTAAAGAACTCAAAAAAGTGATTTATCCTTGTTAATTTCTAATCTCCAATCACCATTCAACGAATCACTAAATAGCCTTTCTACCATAAATTCCCCAATTTTTTAATCACTAAGCTTACTGTTTGTAAGTGCCAAGCACTTATCTAATTGTGCACAATTTTGTGCTAAAGTATTAGAAATGAGTAGTTTAGTCTTTTACTATTGTAACATTAATTTTGTCTAGGTACTTATAAAAACGAATCCTTCAAAATCAAGACGCACTATTTCATTAGAGATAGAGCGATTTTTTTTGCTAAAATAATTGAATAAATGAACAAGTATTAATACATTTGTGTTGTACTTTCAAAAATAAGTATAATCATGACCATGACTAGAGGAAAAAGAAACTTATCTTTTGAAAAATTAAATAAAGTAGCCAAAATATTAAAAACCATTTCTCATCCTGTTCGACTTGAAATTTTGGAAATCTTGGAACAAGAAGAACCTTTGTCCGTTTCTGTCATTCGGGAGCGAATAAAAGCAGAGGTAGAGCAGTCTATGTTGTCTCATCATTTAATTAAGATGAAAGATAACGGAATTTTAAAGTCTTATAAAAAAGGAAAAAACATATTTTATAGCATCGCCGATCGTCGAGTACTCAAAATATTTGATTGTATGGAGAGTTGTGATGCGGTGTAAGTGTTTTAGATATAAGACTCAAGATTTAGGCATTTGCATGTAGACTTAATAGTGTGTTAAGGAGCTTAAATCTTGAGTCTACATAAATAAACCTTTTTTTGCAATTATAAATGAATAATTTAACATCTGTTAAAGCATTAACCTATGGAAATACTAGGATTTACATTGGCTTTTTTGATCGGCATTTCATTAGGGCTAATTGGTGGGGGAGGCTCAATATTAACTGTTCCTGTATTGGTTTATTTGTTAGGAGTGAATCCAGTATTGTCAACAGCATATTCGCTTTTTGTGGTCGGAATGGCGGCCTCTGTTGGAGCCATTAATAATTTGCGAAAAGGTTTGGTAAGCATTAAAACTGCCATTGTATTTGCCATTCCCTCATTTTTAGCGGTCTATTTAACAAGACTTTATGTAATTCCAGCCATTCCAGATAATATTTTGACAATCGGCAGCCTGACCATTACCAAAAACTTAGCAATTATGGTCTTTTTTGCCATCATTATGTTGATCGCTGCTTTTTCTATGATGTATAATAAACGAAAAGAGTATACTTCAACGCTTGATGGAAAGCAAAATTTTAACTATCCAATGATTGTGATAGACGGCATCATTGTCGGCACTTTGACAGGATTTGTAGGTGCAGGTGGTGGTTTTTTAATCATTCCAGCCTTGGTTTTACTCGCGCGTTTACCGATGAAATTGGCTGTTGGCACTTCGCTCTTAATCATTGCCATCAAGTCGCTTATTGGTTTTTTGGGAGATATACAAACAGGACAAGCAATTGATTGGTCATTTTTGCTATTATTCACTGCTTTCGCTGTTACAGGCATTTTTACGGGTGGCTATTTATCTAATTTTATATCAGGAGAAAAATTAAAAAGTGGTTTTGCTTGGTTTGTTTTAGCAATGGCAATCATGATTTTGGTAAAAGAATTATTTCTTGTTTGATGTTGACTTTTTGGACTTTTGGATTTTTTTATTGAGAATTATGTTTTTATAAATTGTAATAATTTATTTTTTTAATCTTGATAACTTTTTAACCTTACAACTTTTTAACTTTATAACCTAAAGTATTATCATGAAAATAGAACAAATTTATACGGGCTGTTTGGCACAGGGAGCCTACTATATACAAAGTGAAGGCGAAGCAGCCATTATTGATCCGTTACGAGAAGTTGCGCCATATATTCAGAAGGCGGAAAGGGATAATGTTAAAATAAAATATGTATTAGAGACGCATTTTCACGCTGATTTTGTTAGTGGGCATGTCACTCTATCCGAAAAAACAGGCGCGCCCATCATCTATGGACCTAATGCCAACCCTAGTTTCAAAGCCCACATTGCCAAAGATGGGGAAGAGCTAAAACTGGGCAAGGTGACCATTCAGGTGCTACATACTCCCGGGCATACAATGGAAAGTACAACCTATTTACTAAAGGACGAAAACGGTAAAGCTCATGCTATTTTTACAGGAGACACCCTCTTTCTAGGGGATGTTGGACGACCAGATTTGGCGCAAAAAGCTGCCGATATTACTCAAGAAGAATTAGCAGGAATTTTATACGATAGCCTTCGCACTAAAATAATGCCCCTGCCAGATGAGGTAATTGTTTATCCTGCTCATGGCGCAGGCTCGGCTTGTGGTAAAAATATGATGAAGGAAACCGTAGATACATTAGGAAATCAAAAAAAGATGAATTATGCCCTTCGCGCTGATATGACTAAGGACGAATTTATCCAAGAAGTAACAGATGGTTTATTGCCACCGCCCGCTTATTTTCCATTAAATGTGAAATTAAATAAAGAAGGGTATGAAAGTATAGATTATGTACTGGACAAAGGATTACGCGCTTTTTCACCAGAGAAGTTTGAAGCAATTGCCAATGAGGTGGAAGCGGTATTATTAGATGTTCGCAAGCCTCATGAATTTGGGGAAGCCCATATTCCCAATAGTATTTTTATTGGATTAGACGGTAGTTTCGCGCCCTGGGTAGGGGAGTTAATCGTAGATGTACAGCAGCCCATTTTGCTAATCGCGCCAGAAGGACGAGAAGAAGAAGCCGTTACGCGACTGGCGAGAGTGGGTTTTGACAATACTTTAGGCTATTTAAAAGGCGGACTAAATACTTGGAAATCAGAAGGAAAAGTAGTTGAAAATGTTAAGTCTATTGCAGCAACGGCTTTAGCAGAACAACATGAAAGCATTCAAGGACAAATTTTTGATGTAAGAAAGCAAAGCGAATATTTATCAGAACACATTCAGGAAGCACACAATACGCCTTTAAGCAATCTTAATGAACATTTAACAGAATTTCCATCAGAAACCAACTTTTATGTGCATTGTGCAGGAGGTTATCGCTCCATGATTGCAGCCTCTATTTTAAAGCTTCGAGGGTGGCATAATGTAATAGATATACAGGGTGGATTTAAAGCTATTCGTCAAACTAATATTCCTAAAACAGATTTTGTTTGTCCAACAACATTGTAGTAGCTGGTATGTTTCAAATATTGAGTTTTTCCACCTAACAGTTTGTGACTACTTTGACAGTTCATGGATTAGTGATTAGTAGATTCGTGTTTAGGCAAATCTATGGATAATAATTATTTTTAAGTGACTTGTGTAATGACAGCTTTAGTTGTTGTGATTCTTTGAAAGTCAAAGGTTTATGCTATTGATGAGAAGTCTAAAAATCCAAAAATCTCACATCTCATGTCTTAAATCTTATGTCTAAATTAAACACAAAAAAATGATAGAATTTATCAGTCAACCTTGGGCATGGTATGTATCAGGGCCAATGCTTGCTTTGGTGATGATTTTACTATTGTGGGCAGGGGGCGAATTTGGGGTATCCTCAACTTTACGAACCCTTTGTGCGATGGGCGGAGCAGGTAAAAAAGTGCCTTTTTTCAATTTCGATTGGCAAAAACAAATCTGGAATATCGTCTTTATTATCGGAGCGATGCTTGGGGGATTTATTGCTGCCAATTTTTTGACCAATCCTCAACCGCTTGTCCTGTCATCAGCGACCATTGCGGATTTAAATAAAGTAGGGATTCCTTTTAATGGTGAACTCGCTCCTATGACACTATTTTCATGGAGTAAATTATTGACAGTCAAAGGTTTTTGTGTATTAGTAGTCGGTGGTTTTTTAGTAGGCTTTGGTGCGCGCTGGGCAGGAGGCTGTACCTCTGGACATGCCATCAGCGGCTTATCAAATTTACAATTGCCCTCTTTAATTGCCGTTATCGGCTTTTTTATCGGCGGATTAATTATGACTCATTTACTATTTCCTTTGATTTTTTAAATTTTATAGAAAGAAGATATGAAATTGATCAAATTTTTATTGATAGGTATATTATTTGGTATAATAATGACCAAATCAGAAGTCATTTCTTGGTATCGCATCCAAGAAATGTTCCGTTTTCAGTCATTCCATATGTACGGAATCATTGGCTCGGCTTTAGTCATTGGCCTTATAGCAACTTTTTTCTTTAAAAGAAATGCAATAAGAGATATAGAAGGAAATTTAATTGCATTTAGGGATAAAAATTACAGTATTCCTCGCTATTTATTTGGTGGAATTATTTTTGGACTAGGTTGGGCTCTATCAGGAGCTTGCCCAGGGCCAATGTATACTTTAGTTGGCAATGGTTTTACTGTATTTTTAGTCGTTATCGCAAGCGCGCTTTTAGGAACGCTATGTTATGGATTATTGCGAAAGCATTTGCCACATTAAAGAGTAGGAGAGGATGATACGAGATGATTTATAGATTTAAACAGAGCTTTTACAAATGAGTAATTAATTTTTATTTTTATAAATTATTAACTGCTAATTATTTAGAAATGCTATAACAGCTAAAACTCTCGTTACACAACACACATAAAAATAGTTGGTATGAATTTGAAAATTTTTCTGTAACGAATGCTTTAGCGGTCATAAATCGTGGATTTGTGATTCGATGATGGGCAACTCCTTTTGAAAACTTTTCTGTAACGAATGCTTTAGCGGTCATAATTTGTAGATCAGTGATTCGTTATGCGTTGGTTGAATTATATATTTGAATAATTAATTATAATTTCTGTTTTCTAATCACTTGCTATTCGCTGATTTTTTTTTGTAAAAAATACAATTAATAAAATAATAATTTAATTAATTGTAGTAATTTCTAAACTATTGATTATTAAAGGCTTATGGGTTTTGTATCAACCCTAAAAGGTGTGACCCCGCTGGGGTCAAAGGAGCTCACTTCATTTTTTTCTAACATACTTTGACCCTGCTAGGGTCATTTACTTATCCAATGACCGCAGAGCGGTCAAAGTATGTTAGCAAGATATAGTGAACTGATAACACGACCCCAGCGAGGTCGAACCCTTCTGAAAGGTGTAAGTAAATGATAATTAAATAGTTATGAATTTGACAATAACTATTTTTAATTCTTGTTTTCTCATTTTGAAATCAGCGAAAGCCGAGTAATAACTAAGTACCTAGACAAAATTAATGTTACAATAGTAAAAGACTAAACTACTCATTTCTAATACTTTAGCACAAAATTGTGCACAATTAAATAGTGCTTGGCACTTAATTTCTAATAGCTAAACAGCATTTCCCCAAAAAATGTATTATATTACTACCTATTTACTCACCTAAATCAACAGCTATGAAACCCTTCAATCAATGGCTTTATGAAGAAGTGGAAAATACATTTGGCATCAGTAGTGTATTGAATCATCCTACCTTGACGACTTGGCTGACAGAGGCAACAACAGATTATACGCCTACGCTGCGAGAAAAACAGGTGATTGAATGGCTGCAAGAAGATTTATTTCAAAATATCCATCGCTGGCAAGAAGAAGAATTAAAATTTTATTTTATTGGGCCTTTGGTAAAATTAGTGGGTTTTGATGCAGGAAATTACAATTCTTTTTTAGATAGAAAACTAAGCGCGACCATCAACGATATGGAACTCAGCGGCAAAACGGATTTTATGGTGGCCAAAGGCAAACAAATACCACAACAGCCCTATTTTTTTATTCATGAATACAAAAAAGAAAAAGGCAGCAGCAACGATCCATTAGGGCAGTTATTGGTGGAAATGGTAGTGGCGCAACACCTCAATAAACGCGAACACCCCATTTATGGAGCCTATGTTTTAGGGCGTTTCTGGCATTTTGTGATATTAGACGGCCAACAATATTCGGTCAGTGATGCCTATATGGTGACGCAAAAAGCGATTTACGAGGTATTAGCCATTTTAAAACAGGTAAAAAAATACATCGAAATATTTTTTAAATAATAAAAACCATCCATTCCCCAAAAAAACTATTATCTTATCTTTTATCCATTCACCTAGATAAATCAACAGCTATGAAACCCTTTAATCAATGGTATATACAAGAAGTCGAAGAAAGTTTTCACATTCAGCGAATATATGACAATCACCCTGTACTCAATGCTTGGCTAAATGATGCCCAACAACTGCTAGACGATGTAGACGAGACAGATAAAATATATATACAACGCCTTCAAAATGAGTTGCGTAAAAATATAGACTATTGGCAAGAAGAAGAATTAAAATTTCACTTTATCGGTCCTTTAGTCAATTTGGTGGGCTTTAATAGGGAGATATACAGCACTTTTTTAGATAGAAAACTAAGCGCGACCATCAACGATATGGAACTCAGCGGCAAAACGGATTTTATGGTAGCCAAAGGCAAACAAATACCGAAGCAGCCGTTTTTTTTTTCCTACATGAATACAAAAAAGAAAAAGGCAGCAGCAATGATCCATTAGGGCAGCTATTGGTGGAAATGGTGGTGGCGCAACACCTCAATAAACGCGAACACCCGATTTATGGATCCTATATTTTAGGGCGTTTTTGGCATTTTGTGATATTAGACCAACAACAATATTCCGTCAGCGATGCCTATATGGTCACGCAAAAATCAATTTATGATGTTTTAGCCATTTTAAAACAGGTAAAGGCATATATAGAGGTGTTTTTTAAACAGGATAATTCGTTAAATTCGTAGATTCGTGATCAGTGGATTCGTTATTCGATGATGGGCAATTCCTTCTGGAAATATTTTTGTAACGAACGCTTTAGCGGTCATAAGACTTGTTTCAAAATACTAAATCTTATACTAAAAAAGCAAATTTAAGTATGTTTTTACAAAAAAAAAATATATAAAATAGGATAAAAGTCTTTTTTTATGCAAATATTATTTTTTATAAAAATTACTTAAATGCCTTTTTTCTTATTCTGGAACAAGTCTATAGTGCTATTGATTAATTAATTTTATATTTGCACCTCAATACCAATATATCAATAACACAGAGATTCCATCCCTGTGTACCCCACAACCAAAACCCCAACCGACCAAAAATATCAAAGCTCATCATAACTATCCAATACCATTTGCAGAACACCCTGTATTAATGGAACATTATCAATATAATATTTATTGCTGTCAATGTAAACATGATTTCCTTTAAGCTGTAGAAATTGCCAAATTTCGGCAGTCGTGACACAGCCATAAATATAGGGAAGCGGATTGCCTTTTTGTTCGTTCAACATACGTGCGGCAAGCATTTGAGCAATGCACTGTGGAATACCAAGATCAATATCCTGTTTTTTAGCTTCAATAAGTGCAAAGATAGGTGTAGTTAATAGGTAAGCCGATGGAGATTGTTTACTCAAAATAAAATCACACTCCCCTTTCAAGCCTTCCGCTACATCAACGTCTAAGGTGATGCCTGAATGGATTGAAAAATTGTGTTGATTTCGTTTAGACAATTCCATCAATAAAGGCATAATAATCAACTCAGAACGGGCTTTTTCACTTGCTAAAGGGATGACTTCCGAAAAGGATAGGGTTTCTGTTAACCAATTACTGAGTGGAATGTTAGAGGGCTGCTCAAAAAGTTGTTTACGAATTAAGCTTAATTGATATTTTTCAAGGATTTCATATATTTTAAAGGTGGGATAAGGCATTGTTAGACATAATTTTTGCTCTTAATAAAAAAACTTCCTGAATATACTTTTTTTTTCAGAAAAGACAACTATAGTCACTACATTTATTTGTAAAACTCTTAGAAGGACAAGATATTTAGATTTTAAAATAGCGATAACTTACAATTCCCCATAAACCCTTTGAATCACCTTTTCGGCAGCCTTTCCTTTAGGAAAATAGCCCTTATCAATCGGCTCATCTATAGAAGAAGGGTAGAGATACCATTTCCAAATAAAGCCGCCAGCCAGCCAATCTTCCTGCCAAATCGTTTGGTATAAAGCCTCAAAAGCCTGTGCCTGTGCCTGTTCGTCAGCAGCTAGGCGGTTGAGTTTTTTCTCTAATTCCCAATTTTTGCTCGCCGAACCCTGCACCGAAAGATAGCCGTATTCGGTAAATAAAACCGCTTTTTGGTATTGCTGTTGCACCGCTTTAATTTTTTCGATGGGGTGCTGCCAAGCCTTTTTTAAATCTACTAATTTAGGGTTAATCGTATCAATAAGTGGAAAATACGCATCTATTCCAATATAATCTAAGTCATCCCAAAAAGGAATATTTTCAAAATTATCCCAATTTGCTGCATAAGTTAGCGAACCTTTGTAAATGCCTCGCAGCTTTTTAATCAACCGCCGCCAATAATCGGGACGCTCTTTGGCAGCAATGCGGTATTCTGTGCCGATGCAAAATAGCTCCACCTCTTTTTCGGCAGCAATACGCGCAAACTCTAGGATATATTTTTCGTAATTTTGTTCCCATTGTTGCCAAACTTCTTCACTTTTAGGCGCGTACTCCCCAACCCAACTATGCGGAATCCAAACCTGTGGCTTCACCATCACCTTTAGCCCATACTGTTGAGCGTAGTCAATCATTTTTCGCACTCCCTCTGGCCGCTCCCCCCACCATTGACGCGGCGAATTGTAAATGATACTCCCTTTTTCCTTGCTGCGCGAAAAAGCAAAAGGCGAAATCGCGACCCAATTGGCATTTATATCTATAGCCGATTGCATTTTTGAAGCTGTAAATTTTCTTGGTGGCGAAACAAGACTTAATCCATTTATCTTTTCTTTATTTTTTAAAAAAACAGCCACACTATCCTGATTTGCTTCTAAATTTGTGGAGTTATCAACTGCCATAGGCCGCTGCTGCCAACCGCAAGCACAACACAGGAGTAGGTAAACAAGTAAGGTGGTTTTTTGCATGGACTTTTGGACTTTTGGATTTTTGGATTTTTGGATTTTTGGACTTTTGGACTTTTGGACTTTTAGATTTTCAGACTTTTGGACTTTTAGACTTTTAGACTTTTGGATTTTTAGCTTTTTGGACTTTTAGCTTTTTGGACTTTTAGCTTTTTAGCTTTTTAGCTTTTTAGCTTTTTGGACTTTTGGATTTTTGGATTTTTGGATTTTTGGATTTTTGGACTTTTGGACTTTTGGACTTTTGGACTTTTGG
>JAHDHV010000156.1:0-4592 GCA_020631155.1 Bacteroidota bacterium
GCAACTCAAGCATTTTATGTGCCTAATCAGTCTGGAAATTATACAGTGGCAGTAACAAATGAAAATGCATGTAATGTTTTTGCTCAAACAGTAAATGTGGTGTTAACTAATGTAGTGAATACTCAAAATCTTCCTATAGCCATTCACACTTATCCCAATCCTGTAAATGATTTCCTTTTTATTGGTTATACACTTGATGAAGTTAGTCAGGTAAGAATGGATTTATATCAGATAGATGGTTCTTTTAGTGGAAATTTACTGCAACAGCAACAAACAACAGGGCAATACCAGCAAAAAATTGACTTAGATAAGTTTGCTTTAAGTAGTGGTTTGTATATTGTCCATATTACCATTAATCAACAATCTTTTTATCAAAAAATATTGATTCAGTAAACAACTCATCTTATGCTTTCTATAGAACTACATATAAAAAAAGTCATTTTACTGACTCTCTTTTTATTATTTTCTCAACTCTTATCAGCACTAAATATTGACAATATTGAAGCAGGGTTTCAGACTAATAATGTACTTCGGTATGATGTTAGTTTCTCCACAAATGATACAGCAACCACCTATATTACCTACTATACGGTCCAAGATAATGATACCATTGTAGCCCATACTGGTCTTTCTCCCCAAAAAACAACGCATAATTTAACCATAGTCGGACTAAGACCCAATGCTGACTATCAGTATAAAATAGTTGCCTTTAATCCATCGGCAATTTATGAAACCGATTTAATGAGTTTCACAACAGATTCTCTACCTACTAATATGGGTACATTTGACCTAATTACTAAAAAAGAGGAGGCTCAAGAAGGCTATATTTTATCTAATTATATCCCTCAAATTACAGGCAATACCCCAATGAGAAGCATGTTTTTATTGGATAAAGATGCCCAAATTATATGGTATGAAACCCCTTCTAATGATGTCACCTCTTTTAATGTAACACCAAGAAATACATTAATTTATAACTTATTATACCCTGAAAATGAAAATACTGATGACACCCTGATACTGACTAGCCCCATCATTGAAGTCAACTGGAAAGGCGAAGTACTTACAGAAATTGAGAACAGAGAAATAGTACATCACGACATATTTATGAGTCAATATGATAGTAGTATCAATATTTTAACTGCCGAAGCCCAAATTGTAGATCGCACCTTTCAGGGCGGCTTAGAAAATCATATTGTAGTTGGAGATGCAATTATTTCCCTTGATCAAGAGGGACAAGTGCTTAGTAAATGGTCCTCTTTTGATTCTTTTGACCTCTTAGAATATGTAGGTATTTATGGTGGATTTGCATTTTGGAACAGTATTTTTGGCTCCAACTCCGCAGAAGATTGGCTGCATGGAAATGCATTTAATGAAGATACTGACGGACATTTCTTATTTTCCCTAAGACACCACAATCAAATTGCCAAAGTTAATCGCTATACCAGTGAGTTAATGTGGGTAATTGGCGAAAATGCCGCGATAACTTTACCTGATAGTAGTTTATTTGTTGGACAACACTCTATAAATACGACCCCTACAGGCACCTACTTATTGTTTGATAATGGTGATTTTCTTAGACCGTTTAGTAGAGCTTTGGAATTTGAAGTAGATACAGTAACACAAGTGGCAAAAGTAGTTTGGGAATATCGTATGCCTGACTCCCTATTTAATTTTGCTGTAAGTAGTGCTTATCGTTTACCCAATAATAATACCTTGATATGTGGCGGTTTTACGGGGCATATACTTGAGGTAACACCTGACAAAGAAATTGTTTGGCTGGCAAAGTATAATGCCAATATGTACCGCGCCTACCATATCCCCCACCTCTACGAACCGCTACCCGAAATCACCCTACAATTGCCCTCCGCATTTTGTCCTACTGACACCCTTATTCGGCTACAAGCCAGCCCTTCTGGTGGTTTTTTTCAAGGCAATGGCATCGAAAACGGGCAATTTAACCCTCAATTGGCAGGGGTAGGTACGCACAGCATTTCTTATACTTATGGCTGGAAAACCATTGAACAGGAAATTACAGTAATAGAAGCCCCTCAAATACCTACTATTCAATATGAACAGGATACTTTGAGGATTGAAAATAACTATACCAATGCATCTTTTCAATGGTTTTTAAATGATGAGCCTATTCCTAACGCAACTCAAGCATTTTATGTGCCTAATCAGTCTGGAAATTATACAGTGGCAGTAAGTAATGAGGCTACATGCACAAGCTTTGCTCAAACAGTAAATGTGGTGTTAACTAATGTAGTCAATCCTCAAAATCTTCCTATAGCCATTCATACTTATCCTAATCCTGTAAATGATTTCTTTTTTATTGGTTATACACTTGAGCAACTTAGTCAAGTAAGAATGGATTTGTACCAGATAGATGGCTCTTTTAGTGGAAATTTACTGCAACAGCAACAAACAATAGGACAATACCAGCAAAAAATTGACTTAGATAAGTTTGCTTTAAGTAGTGGTTTGTATATTGTCCATATTACCATTAATCAACAATCTTTTTATCAAAAAATATTAATTAACTGAAAATAAATTCAATATTTAAGGCATTAGCTTTGTTGACTATAGTTATTAAAAACTTAATAAAAAAAGAGGTTTGTTCAGTAAGTTGAGAAAACTTACTGAACAAACCTCTTGTAATTAATTATTTACTTTTTAGTGCTTATTAAGCCTAATAATAAGCTAAATTCAAATGTGGAAATAGCTATTTGTTAGGAAGAAGTATTTATTTACCTTTTGGGCGAACTGCTTCTCCTCTTTTTTTACTAGCTGTTACGCTTTTGAGTCTTTTTCCATTTTTAATAGCTTTTTTGTTGCTTTGGAAATTGGCTCGCATCTTTTCAAGCATTAGTTTTTTCTTTTCAACCAAAGCTTTATCTGCTTTATCACTTATCTTAGCTTGTTGTGCTGAGGCTTCAGTAGTTGTTAAAGCAACCAAACAAAATAGTAACATAACAACAATGCTTCCTTTTAAATATGTAGCAAAGTTTTTCATAATGATAATTATTTTAAAGTTTTACCTATTAGATTAATTTTTTATCTCAAATTCAATAATGTAGTGTTGATTTTGCTTGATAAATAATACACAACATCTTCCATACTTTACCTATTTCAAATGATGCATTTTAATTACTTATTTGAAAGCAAAATTTCTAATTACTACATAACAAATATATTGCAAAGATAAGAAGTTCTTTTACATTGAGTAGCTTTTCTACAATAAAAATGTTAAAGTATGGTCAAAAAATCTCCTAATCATATCTAAAAAATATTAACAAAACAAGAGGCGCGTTATCCAAAATTAGATGACACAAATTAAGCTTCATTTTTCATAAGAGTTTGCTTGTACCAAAAACACATTTTAAACTACTTGCTTCCTAATAAAATAGCTTAACTTTACTTGATTTTATCAATTTCCTAAAATGCTATCATAATGACAAAAGAATTTAATGTAGAAGGGGTTTGTATGAAAGAAGCACATTACTTAATGGATACTTCACAAAAATTATCACAAGTAAGGAATCTAGTTGAAAAAGGAAAGTACTTCGTCATTAATAGACCTAGACAGTATGGAAAAACGACTCTATTACATTTTCTAAGCAATGAACTCAAAGATTCTGGCAAATATTTGCCCATTAGAATTAGCCTTCAAGGAGTTGCTGAGAAATGGTTAACTGATGATAATGCATTTGTTCAAGCCTTCATTGACATTTTTCTACAAACATTAACTATTCAAAAACCTGAATTAAGCGACTTCCTTAATCAACAAAAAAAATCCATTACAGATATCAGTCACTTATCTATTTTTATTACCAAACTAGTGCATAAAGTTGATGAAAAAATAGTCCTATTAATTGACGAAGTAGATGCCAGTACTCATTATGATGGTTTTTTAAAATTTTTAGGGCTATTAAGAATGAAGTACTTAGACAGATTTGAAATCTACAATGCTACTTTCCACAGCGTAGTACTTGCTGGCGTTCACGACATCAAATCACTCAAAAGAAAAATTAGAACAGATGGTGGTTTGGAATTTAATAGCCCTTGGAATATTGCTGCCGATTTTAATGTAAAAATGAGTTTTAACCCAAAAGAAATCGCTCCAATGCTGGAACAGTACTCAAAAGCGGAAAATGTGGCAATAGATATTCCTAAAATAGCAAAACGCCTACACTACTATACCGCAGGCTATCCTTTCTTGGTTAGTAAACTGTGTAAATTAATTGCAGAAACGATTTTACCTAATGAGCAAAAAAAACAATGGACACTGGATCATATCGAACAAGCAATGCAAATGCTTCTTAAAGAAAATAATACCAATTTTGATAGCCTCATTGGAAAATTAGAAAATAATGCAGACCTCTATGAATTAGTAAGAGCTATTGTTTTGGAAGGTCGTAAGGTCAGTTTTAACCATCACAACCCTATTATTCATCAGGGTGTTTTGTATGGTATTTTTAAAAGAAATGGTACTATTAGAATCCATAATCGGGTATACGAGCATGTTATTTACAATTATTTATCTTCAAAAATAGAAACAATGATGTTTACCCAAGATAATTACACTAGTC
>JAHDHV010000156.1:4692-12184 GCA_020631155.1 Bacteroidota bacterium
TATTTATCTTCAAAAATAGAAACAATGATGTTTACCCAAGATAATTACACTAGTCGTTCTTATGAACTACCCAACAAAGAATTAGACATAGAAAAAATATTAATCAATTTTCAGAAATTTGCCAAAACGCAGTACAGTCAAAAAGATGAAAAGTTTTTGGAAAGAGAATGGCGAGTGCTTTTATTGGCTTTTATCCAGCCCATTATCAGCGAAAAAGGATATACATTTAAAGAGGTGCAAACTTCCGAAGAAGCACGACTAGATATTGTCATCACCTATTTTCAACATCAATATGTTGTGGAATTAAAACGTTGGTACGGGCCAGCAGCACATGAAAGAGGTTTACAACAATTGGGCAAATACTTAGACAAACAACATCAACAAAAGGGCTATCTCGTTATTTTTGAGGCAACAAAAAATAAGTCGTGGAAACAGCAGCAAATGCAATTTGAGGACAAAGATATTTTTGCGATTTGGGTGTAGTTTTTACTATTGATTGAATACTTCAAATTGTTGTTGGTATTGACTGGCCTTGTCATGCTCTCCTAACAGTCCATATATTTTAGCAAAGTTTCGGTAAACTTCCGCATTTTTTGGTGCGATTGCCTGCGCTTTTTTCCCATATTCAAGTGCCTGCTCTAATTTATTTGCCATCATAAACACCCTCGTCACATCATTTAACACCTCTATGTCATTAGGATAGTGTTGTAGGCCTTCCAAAATAACAACTTCCGCCCTTTCCAGATCGGTTGCTGTTCTTTCAGGGTTTCGACAGTAAGCGCGCGCTAAATATTTATATTTATCAGCAGCGGCAAAAGAACCTGAGACCGCTTTTTCTAAATAAGGAATGGCTTGTATGAAATCTTTTTTAAAATAATAAACCATTCCCAAATGATAATTTGCTCTACTATTTTTATCGTTGATTGCCAGCGATTTTTTTAATGCTTCTTCGGCTTTGTCATCCTGCTCTAAAGTTCTATGAGCAGCTCCTTTTACCCGATAGGTAAAGGAGGAGGGGTGTAATTCAACTGCTTTATCAGCATGTTTAATAATTTTGTTCGCTATTTCAAAGTTGTAGTTATTTGAATGTTTTTGCAACAATGTATTCACCAAATCTGTATTGGCATCTACTGACTCTGATAAATAAGTTATATCGTGACTAAATAGGGTTAAATTATCTTTCCAATGTTGATTTCTGACAAAAGTTAAGATAAAAAATACCAACATTATTGCACCAAGTCCACTCAAAAACGGCTTAGAAACATATTTTAAGGAGTTAACCGCCAAATCTGCTTTTGTCACTTTAGCCAAACAATAAACAATGCCTATACATACTCCTAAAGAAGCGATAAATAAAAACCTATCTGCCATTATAACAGGCGTTAACATAACTACATTTCCATAAATAGACAAGCTAATGATCCAAAAAGCGATGGCAAAAGCAGCTATATTTTTCACCAATAAATAACGAAACATATAAGCAATGACAGCTAAAAGTGCCAATAAACTGCACCAAACTCGCCAGTCAGCAAAATTGGCAATTGGCATATAGTTAAACCCATAATTATATAAGAGTGGATATGGTATAAATGATTTAAATGCATAAGTTCCCCAAATTAAAATAATTGTTGCCCACTTTTCTAATAAACTGACATCCCCCACTAATGGATTATCTATTTCTGAAAATACATTTTCAAGGCTATTATTATAAGCAACAATTGCAACATATATAATAGGATAAACCAACAGTGGGAAATAAATCCACAGTGTTTTACGAAGATTTTGTTTAAAAATAGCTATATTATCTGATACATAAAAAATAACTAATGGTATAACTGCTAAAAAAGTAATCACATTGGTTTTAGTAAACATTCCCAGTGAAAAGCCTAGAATACTTAATGCGCCATACCCCCAATGTGGTTTCACTTTTATGTATTTTAACAAACCATATAAACACAATAATCCACCAATTAAACATAATATATCATCGCGGCCTTTAATATTGGCAACACTTTCTGTATGTATAGGGTGCACAATGAACAGTAAAACAACAAACAAGGAAAAATAGGTACCCAAACGCCAAAAAATCAAACGCAAGACCATAAATAGCAGCACACAACAAATGCCAAAATAGATAATATTGAATAAATGCCCAACAGTGGGTTGATAGCCAAAAAACTGATACTCTAAGGCTGATGTGGTAAATGGCACTGGACGGTAGGTAGGACGTATTGTACCGGGTACGGTATAGATGGTACTCCATATTTGGGGAATCCCTTTGATACCTTGGCTGATTTGAGGATTATTGACAATCATTGGGTAATCGTCATAGGCATAATCATTCAATAATGTATTACTGTATTGTAAACCTATCAGCGCAAGAATAACAATATAAGGCCATAAGGGTAAGGAATCTACATTTGTAGTAGCTTGTTTTTGTTTTTGCTGCTTGTTCAACCGTTTTTTAGTCCGTTTTTTCTTTCCCATAATTCCAAATTTTGACTATAGATAATACATTTACACTAATTTGAATCACCTTGTATATTCATAGATGGTTGCTGTTTCAATATCTTGCACCTTGATTTTTCTATTGGTCAATTCCAGCACAACAGCCTTTGATTCTTCTGTATATCCTCCTCTCTCTTCTACCAGTTCCTCTTTTGTTTCACCTGTTTGTCTATCTTTTTGCAATTGATAAACAACAAAATTTGAAGCCGTTGATTCCATTGTATCATTTTTTAAGCTCCACTCCACATCAATATAGATTTTCAAACTGTCTTTCATCAATATATCTACTTTACCAGCACCATTTTCGTGGAGAACAGTATTTACAGCTACTACTCCCTGAGATAAATTTCTGATATTGGTTAATTTCCAACTACCCAACTCCTCTTTAGTTGATAAATTCTCTACTGTTGCTTCCTTTGGTAGTGTATCTGCTGCTGCATCTCTACTTTTTTGGACACCACTATTACTCAACTGACAAGCACTAATAAGATATAAAAATATAATAGTTAATATAACTCTCATGGCTACAGTTTACTTTTAGTTTTTATGATTGTACAAATGTAATCTTATTTTTTTATTTGACTGAGGATAAAATACTAATTTTGGACACCAAAAGATAATAAATAGGAGACCTATCCAAGTAATTTATGAATACAACTATTTTAATAATTGGAGCTGGGCCGACAGGTCTCACATTAGCTTGTGAATTGCAAAAGCGGAAAATAGACTTTATAATTATTGATAAAAAAAATGCACCATCTACAACAACAAAAGCAATTGGAATACAGCCTAGAACGATGGAGCTTTTTGCCTATATGGATATTATCGATGATGTGATTGAAGAAGCTGTTGTCGTACAAAAAACCAATTTATTCATTAATTATCAAAAAACTATACAATATAATTATGAGCATGTAAAAAATACGCCTTATCCTTTTTTATTATCCCTACCTCAATGTACAACTGAGGCTATTTTGTTAAAACAACTACATAAACTAGGAGGTAAAGTAACTTATAATACTGAATTTATCAACTTAAAGCAGCATCCATCATTTATCAATGCAGAGCTTAAAAAGTCGGATAACACAACAACAACTATTTCTTGTCAATACCTGATTAGTTGTGAGGGAGCGCGCAGCAAAATACGCAAACAATTAAATATTCCTTTCTCTGGCAATACCTATAAAGAGCTATTTTTATTTGCCGATGTAGAAATCAACTGGAAGTTAAGTAGACAAGAAATGTATGGCTGGTTTCATAAAAATGGCTTATTGGCTGTTGCACCATTACCCAACACAAAACAATGGAAAATATTTGTAGATATTTCTAGTAAGGAATTGCAAAAAGGGGAAGAAAACATTGATTTTATAGAAAAGGTAATGCATAATCGCACTAATGATCCTTCCATTTCTTTGAGTAATCCTACTTGGCTTCGTAGTTTTATTGTTAACCACCGTATTGTAAATCACTATCAAAGGGGTAATATTTTTTTGGTTGGAGACGCAGCCCATATTCACAGTCCATTGGGGGGACAAGGGATGAATATGGGTATACAGGATGCTTATAATTTGGCTTGGAAACTTGCTCTAGTCGTTCAAAATAAGGTAAATCCTACATTGCTGTTAACTTATGAAAAAGAAAGACTGCCTGTTGCTAAAGATATTTTAAGGCGCACCCACATCAATACTAAGGTTTTGACAGCCAAAAATGGTCTGATTAGATTTATGCGTAATCAGATAGCCATAAAAATTTTAGCTTTGCCCTTTGTACAAAAATATTGGCTCACTCGCTCCTCTCAACTTGCGATTCACTATGCCAATAGCCTTATTTCTCACAATCATTTTTCCAATTCACTATATCATTTTTCACCTTTCCTAAGAAATTGTAGAGCAGGGAAGCGAGTTCCTGATTTTGAGTTTTCAGAATCAAACAATAAAAAAGCAAATTTATACACACTAATTAAAAACAATGATTTTATATTGTTAATTTTCCCTAATAAAGAAAAAATATTTCGCAGTTTCCAAACTATTCATCAACAATTGCCTACTTTTATCAAAACCTATGGCATTATTTCCTCTAATTCGTCCCTGAAGCATTCACTGCCTTTTCCTCTATTAATGACTAACCAACAAATTGTGTCTAATTTGTTTAATATAAAAAATGACGGGCTTTGTTTGATACGCCCCGATGGATACATTGCCTACTATAGCAGTGAAATAAATATTGAAAATTTCAATAATTATCTTTACAAAAAACTTGGAACTATTCAACATGCAAAATAAAAGTGATGTAGATGTACTGATTGTTGGTGCTGGTCCTACAGGCTTAACGTTAGCTTGTGAATTACAAAGACGACATATTGCGGTCAAAATCATTGAAAAAAGAGCAGGCATTTCAATGAAATCCAGAGCTACCAATGTACAAGCTCGTACTTTTGAGTTATTCCATTTTATGGGTATTGAAAAGGAATTTTTAAAAGAGGGAAAAAAACTACAAGCAGGGCGTATTTTTATCAAGGAAAAAGAGTTGTGTAAGCTCAATATCAGTCAATTACCACTCACTTATCCTTTTGTTTTAATTGTGCCACAGTCTAAAACGGAGACCATTCTAACCCATCATCTTCAAAAACTAGGTGGTGAGGTTGTTTACCAAAAAGAACTGATAGATTTTCGGGAAATGGAAAATGGCATACACTACTGTACCATTAAAGATAATTCATCAAATACAGAAGTGATTACCACCAAATATTTGATAAGTTGTGAAGGCGCGCATAGTCGTATTCGCTCAATTGCAGACATTCATTTTGACGGCATGGAGTATACCGATGACTTTTTGTTGGCTGATGCTACATTGGACTGGAATAAAAGCAGGAAAGAGTCTTACACTTGGTTTTACAAAGATGGTGTATTCATTACAATGCCCTTGCCCAATTCTGATCATTGGCGTTTGTTCACGAATCTACCTACACATAAAAATAAAAAAAATATCAACAATGACACTGCTAAAAATCTAGCTCTTTTACAAGAACTATTTACTGAACGTACAGGCGATAAGCATACCAAAATTGGCAAGGCAACATGGGTATCTAATTTTAAAATCGGTCGTAGAATTGCAGCAACTTTCAAAAAAGGAAAGGTATTGTTGGCAGGCGATGCGGCTCATATTCACAACCCACTCGGCGGACAAGGTTTTAATGTAGGTATACAGGATGCTTTTAATATTGCTTGGAAACTTGCTTTGGTTTTAGAAAAAAAAGCTGTTCCTGAATTGTTGGAAACTTATGAAGAAGAACGAAGACCAATTGTGGAAACCATCTTAGAAAGTACTCATTACCGTAGTATGCTCACCTTCCCCAAAAATAATTGGCTTCGTTTTTTGCGCGATCATATGTTGCCTCCGCTAATTAAAGTTCCATTCATTCAAAAGGTGATGTTGCAAAATGCTTCTCAATTACACCTTCATTATACCAATAGTCAATTATCTAAAACACAAATTTCTACCTACTCTTTTTTTCGTAAAACTTTAAAAGCTGGACAAAGAGTACCCAACTCCCCATGTTTATTTAACCAACAAACAACTCATATCTTCTCTATTTTAAATACGCCACACTTTACGCTTTTATTTTTTGTACCTTCACACAATCAGCTTACAGAATTCAAAACATGGGCAAAAGAATATTTTTCTACAATTAACGCTTACATAGTACTTCCCAAAGCAACAAAAGACTATCTTTACCCTACTAGCCAAATAATCATAGACCACACCAATACCTTATATCAACAATTTGGCATCAAAAAAACGAGCGATGCGCTATGTCTGATACGTCCTGATGGATACATTGCTTATTATAGTGTGCCTGCTAACTGGCTAGGGCTTCAACAATACTTAATTACAAGTAAACTACAGCTATCATGTCTAAAAAAATCTACGATGTAGCCATCATTGGTGCTGCTCCAGCAGGTGCAACGCTTGCTCGTCAAATCGGAAAAACATTGTCTACTGTAGTCATTGATAGACGTACTTTATTGAGTGATTATCAACACAGCGATAAAAGCAAGCCTTGTGGCGGCTTAATTTGTGATAATGCACAAGCTATATTAACGGAAATGGGCTTGGGCATTCCTGCGGATGTTCTGGTATCTCCTCAATTGTTTTTATTGAAGGCATTGGACTATGATAATAAGCAAGAAAAAATATTTAAGGAACTGCTATTTAATTGTGATCGAGAAAAATTTGATAGGTGGTTGGTGTCTTTGATTCCTGATGAGGTTGACCTACATACTGAATGTGTATTTGAAGGGGCAGAAAAGGAAAATGGGTTATTTACCATTCATTTTTCCAATAAAAATACCAAAGAAAAGCAGGTGGCTTATGCTAAAAAATTGGTAGGTGCTGATGGTGCATCATCTCGCGTGCGGATGAAATATCTGCCACAAAGCCCTAAGTTGCCTAAGTATGTAGGTATTGAGGAGTGGTATGATATGGGGGAAAAAGTACTAGACCCTTATTTTGTGATGATTTTTGATACGGAAGTAACAGACTATTACGCTTGGACAATTCCTAAGGACAATTACTTATTGGTGGGTGCTGCTTTACATGCAGGAAAAGACACCAAAGAGCGTTTTGAATTGTTGAAAACTAAGCTGCGAAAAGGTGGTTTAAAACTGGATAAATTGTTTAAAAAAGAAGGCCATCCAATATTGCGTCCGCTACAAAAAGAGCATATTTTTGAGGGAACAGACGATATTGTTTTGATAGGTGAAGCAACAGGTTTAATTTGCCCTTTTGGAGCAGAAGGTTATAGTTATGCAATTGGTAGTGCCTATATATTGGGGCAGGCTTTAAAACAAGACTTTGATAATTTTTTACCTATTTATAGAAAAAATTTAAAACCACTAAAAAAGCGCATTTTAACAAAAAACAGGAAGTTGCCTTTAATTTACAATCCCAAAATACGTAAATATATATTGGGGCTAAAAAGTGT
>JAHDHV010000157.1 GCA_020631155.1 Bacteroidota bacterium
GGAAGCTGTCATCTATATACGCACGAATGGGGAAATTACTATCAAATAAACTGACCATACTATTTAGCCTTTCCATTATACATCATAAGTACCTAAACACAAACAACAAAAATGGAAGACAATATTACCCTTCAACAAGGCTTAGATCAATTTTACAAAAAAAACAGGAAATTTTTCTCAAAACGAACTCTATCTAAGGAAGGCGAAGAATTTTTAACATGTCATGATATAGCTCATGTTGTTTTTGGCTGTGATACGACACTTTATGGAGAGGGAGTTGTCAAAATATGGACAACTTTTGGTACAACTTTAGGTTTCTGGAAAGTAATTACGGGATACAATGAAGTTGCTGCTTTTGAGTTGTTTAAAATGTACAGCTTTCGCCATGTGATGAAAAATATATTGCGCCTTTTATGGGTCATACCCAAAACAATATTTAGAGCCAAAAGGATGAGTAAACCCTGGCCTTTTTCAGATTATAAAGCTTATTTAAATAGCCCAATAGTCAATATAAGAAAAGAGTTTAATATTAAGGTTTTAAGTGCCTAGATGTGAGATTAATAGTATCGCGTATATTCGGATACAAAAAACAGACATGACCGTAATAAAGATGTCAAAAGCACTGAAAACAATGTATTTATTTGGAAATGTTAGTAGTGTTGATTATGTTTGAATTTTGAATACACCTAAGTTTGTGAGAAGATATTCTAAGTGGTAGTAGGAAATATGCACCTCCCCCCCTAAAAAAAAAATGAAAAAAGAAAAATACCTATTTAAATCAGATAGACTGGGTTTTCGAAATTGGTCGAATAAGGATGTAGCCGAATTTGCAAAACTCAATGCAGATGAGGAAGTAATGGAACATTTTCCAAAAACGCTATCGAAAAAAGAGGTGGAAGAACTCATCCAAAAACTCCGCCATCATTTCGCTAAAAATGGATTTACCTACTATGCGATAGAAATCTTAGCAACAAAGGAGTTTATCGGGATGCTCGGATTGGCATTTCAGGAATACCAAACAGAATTTACGCCTGCCATTGATATAGGTTGGCGATTAAAAAGAAGTGCGTGGGGCAAAGGCTATGCAACAGAAGGCGCAAAAAGATGTCTTAAATATGCATTTGATGAATTGGGTATTGACAAAATAATATCCGTTTGTACGATACACAATCAACAATCTGAAAATGTGATGAAAAAAATTGGGATGACAAAAATAGGGGCATTTAATCACCCTGAAATGATCAATCATCCTGAATATGAAAAACATTTCTGTTACGAAATAAGGAAAAAAACAAACGAAATGATAAAGTTAGAACGAACAAATTCTAAACATAAAGACTTTGAAAAACTTGTCGAAAAATTAGACCAGGAGTTAGCCGAAAGAGATGGAGAGGATCACGCTTTTTATTCGCAATTCAATAAGATAGATATGATTAAGCATGTTGTTTTGGTGTATGAAAACAATGAAGCAATTGGTTGTGGGGCGATTAAGGAATATAACGAAACGACAATGGAAGTAAAGAGAATGTATACAGAAAAAACGAATAGAGGTAAGGGAATTGCCACTTTGGTATTGAAAGAATTGGAAAGATGGGCAAGGGAATTGGGATATAAAAAATGTATTCTCGAAACTGGGCTTAAACAGCCAGAAGCAATAAGATTATATGAAAAAAATGGTTATCAATTAATTCCAAATTATGGGCAATATGCAGAGGTAGAAGATAGTAGATGCTTTGAAAAACAAGTATAAACTCAGATTTAAGGTTGAATAAAATTAAACGACATTTGCAAGAGTTTAGAACATAGTAATTGAAAACTGCGAACAGATAAATATAATGAGTTTATTTGACATAAAAACTCCAAAAATACAAACTTTAAACACATGTGAATTATACAAATAAAAAAACACAACTAAAACATAATAAATTAATATACATTTATCATCACTCCTAATACTTTACTTTCTGGCTATTAGAGGTAATAAACTACTTTCCAACTTCTCTAGCATATAGTATGATACAATAATTAAAAGGTAGTTTTTGTTTGATTAAAATATTAAATGTCAATACTTTAGAGCAAAATTGTGCACAATTAATTAGTGCTTGGCACTTAAAATTATAACTTAAAAATATTTATGGCACTATAATAGCTAAAGTTGTCGTTATAGTAAATATCTAAAAAGAAAACACCCATCAAAAAAGCCAAACGTTCATACTTTTTCATGAAATTCTTGAAATTAAAATATTTAACACCAAAGGAAATAAGGCTTGCAATTCGAGTTGCCTTAAATACAATAAGCGATATTGTTAATGGATATTGGTTCTGTTTTGCGAAAAAAAGAGAGGTAGATTTTTTGTATACCAATAAGATAGTACTACAGCAAAATCTTATGCCTCATCCGCCAAAAGTACACAATATCAACACTGCTATAAAAATAATAGAATCCATACATATAATGCCGAATGAAATATTTTCATTTAGCAGGGCAATAGGTAAACCATCAAAGAAAAAGGGATTTATACCAAGTCGCTCAATCATGGGAGATAAAGTAGAAGATTCAATTGGCGGCGGTATCTGTCAACTTTCTGGCTTGATATACTATATTAGTTTAATAGGAAATTTGGGAATAATTGAGCGATATAATCACTCTGTAGATATTTACAATGAGGAAACTAGATTTACTCCCCTCGGTTCAGATGCTACAGTAGTCTATGGTTATAAGGATTTAAAATTAAAGAATACTTCGAAAAGTCCAATAAATTTCAAATTCAAAATTGATGATAAATATTTAACAGTTGAACTAAATCACTGTAATGAATATGAATTGAAGCAAAGAAAAGTAGCGTTTAGAGAAAAACATACCGATTCACAGGAGATTATTGTCGAGACACTCATAGATGGCGTAATCAATAATATCTCAGTATACAAAAAGCTTACTCCTACTACAGATTAACTCTACATGCATAATGGCTTTTCGCCTTTTATTCCATGAATGAAAACAACAATAGCTTTATTTAATTTTGTATAAATTTAATTAAGTGCCAAGCACTATTTAATTGTGCACAATTTTGTGCTAAAGTATTAGAAATAAGTAGTTTAGTCTTTTACTATTGTAACATTAATTTTGTCTAGGTACTTAACAGGCTAAAAAGCATTGATTTTTAAGTTTATTAAAAAAAAAATAGAAACCTTGTAACTTTGTAACCTTCCAAACTCTAAAACACCACAAGCATGTACAGACATAAAATTTTACGTCTCTACTTCTTAAAAAAACTTCCCAATCCATCACCTACAATTCCGTTCATACAAAGTCGCGGCCTTAGAATGTTGCAATTCCTTAGCTGTTTTCCAGTCTAAGCAAGAGGCGGCTTGTTGCTCTTGATCGTAGTTGATATTGGCACGCTGAAAATAGGCTTCGGCATGTTGGGCATCAATTTCGAGGGCGGTGTCAAGGTCTGCTTTGGCATCTTCAAAATCTTCGATAGCAGCCTTGGCACTAGCACGCAAAGTATAATAAGTTGGGTCTTTGGGCTTGCTTGCAACGGCTTTGTCAAGGCTTTGGATGGTTTTATTGTATTTGCCCAAAGCCATATATGCCTTTCCCATATAATAAAAAGCATCGCTGTAAGTGCCATCTAATTCGCTTACTTTTTGGTAATCTTTAATCGCTTTTTTCCATTCTTCTATATTTGCTTTTGCAATTCCTCTATTATAAAAAGCCATTTTATGCTCAGGATCGAGTTCAATCACCCGATCAAAATCTTTAATAGCAGCCTCATTTTTTTCTAAAACAAGTTTCGCCTGCCCACGAAAATAATGTGCTTTTACAAAGGTTGGGTCAAGCTGTATGGCTACGCTAAGGTCGTCAATTGCTTCTGTATAATTTTGCTGTGCCATATTTAAATTGGCTCGACTACAGTAGGCGGAAACATAAAGATCGTCTAATTCAATCGCTTTGTCGAAATCTTTTTTGGCTTCTTCATAATTTCCTGTAGCTGTTTTGGCATTGCCTCGCCCATGTAAAGCCTCTTTATTATCGGCATCTAATTCGATGGCTTTACTAAAGTCTTCAATCGCTCCTTTGTGATTAAAAATACCCAATTTAGCTTTTGCCCTTAGTATATATAGTTGAGCATCTTTAGGTTGTATACCTATAGCCGTATGAAAATCTACCAAAGCTTCTTTGTGTTTGTTCATAGCTGCTTTGGCACTTGCTCGACAAATATAGGCTTTCACATACTGTCCATCAAGATCATTAATCACCTTGTTAAAATCCAAAATAGCATCTTCATATTTTCCTAGTTTTATTTTCAAATCCCCTCTACTACAGTAAGCCGCTTTATCATTTTTATTGGCAAGCAACACTTTATTGTAATCGGCAATGGCTTTGTTGTACTTGCCCATTAAAGCATAAGTTTCCCCTCGTTTTTTGTAAACATCACTGTATTTTTTATCAATACTCAATGCTTTACTGTAGTCCTTAATGGCTTTTTCATACTGTTTAGCTACTTGCAAAGCAATACCTCTATAGTAATAGACAATTTTATTATTATTATAATTTTCAACTAAATCATTATAATCAACCAACGCATTTTCTATATCTTTTAAATTAATTTTTAGCATTGCAATCGCCAATTTTTCTTGCAAGCTGCGCTTTTCCTTTTCGTCGTAGTACTGTTTTTGGTAAGTAGCGTCTAGCTCAATTGTTTTTTGGAAATCAGCAGCAGCAGCAGTATAGTTACCTAGCACTGCTTTGGCAACGCCTCTATAATGGTAAACAATGGTATAATCGGGGTCTTGCTCAAGGGCTTTGTTAAATTCTTCAATAGCTTCATGATACTTGCCCTGATATTGCTTGATCATTCCTTTGTTGTAAAAAGCGAGTTTACTGGTCGGTTTTAGATTTAGTATTTTTTCAAAATCAACCAGTGCTTTGTCATGTTTGTGAAGTTTAATATTTGACTGGCCGCGCCCCTGATAAGCGAGTATATTTTGGTCATTTAACTCAATGGCTTTTGAAAAATCTTCAATCGCATCTTCATGATAGCCTAGTTGACTATTGGACAGTCCTCTATAGTAATAAGCGTTTTCGTGTTCAGGATTTTCTTCAATAGCAATGGTGAAATAGGCTCGGGCTAATTCAAAATTTTTGCTATTAAACTGCTCCATTCCTAATTTATAATTCTCTTTTTTAGGAGTAGTAGGAGTAACTGTTATGGTTGGTTCTTCCACAATAGCTCTTTGTACAATTTCTTGGCCAATAGTAGAGGTAATAGAGAGGCAAGAAAGTAGGAGAATGGTCAATAAGGTAACTTTAGTTTTCATAGAAGTAGAACTTTTTTGAGATAAAATAGCGTGTGATGAATGTGTAAAATTGGTACTATAGCAAACTTAGAATGACGGTATACCAAAAACAGGATAAAAGCAAAAGTTGTTTTTTTGTATTTATTATTAGTTAAGTGTAGCCAGAGGCTACGAATTTGGTTCAGCGCGAGGCAAAGCCTCACAGCTGTTAGATTATAAGGGCGAGGTTCCACCTCGCGCCGAACCAAACGTATAGGCTTCGCCTATAAAAAAATTACACTTCTAAGCTGTTTTTGGTATAAATAAGCCATAGGCAAGTTTATAAGCTGCTTACATATAAGTTATTTTATGTGATAAGTACTAAACTAAATGAGTATAATAAAAAATGGCTTTATGATTTGGGGTTATTAGTAATTTTTCAAGTGTATGAATTATAATATTTTTTTTTAAAAATATTTATAGATTTTTACTCATAAAATAATATAATCCATTAATAAGTAAGTTTTAGTAAATAACTACTTCAACTAATTTTATTTTTCCATCTACATAATTAAAAATAAAATAGCAGATACTTTTTTTAAATAAATTAAGATGTAAGTTACTGTTTTTTTAGTAAAAAAAAATGTTTTTTGTAAAAATGTTTTTCATTTTTTTAAAAAAATAAAAATCACAACTCAGCCGCCCTTACCAAATATAACGTCAAAAAATGTTTTTTATTGATTATAAACTATTTATAAAACAAAAAATAAAAGTATCTTATGTTTTAAAACTTGATGATAGGTAGTATTTTGCTATGTAAAGTTTTTGTACTTAGACAGCCATTAATTTTTTCATTGTCATAAAAAAGTCTATAAAATGTCATATTTATCTAATTTTTTCTTATCTTGTCCTTGCTATTTACAGACCTTTAAAACTTTTATACATGACAAAAGTACTTAAATCATTTACTTTCATATGGTTATGGCTACTTATAGCAAGTATATGGCCAGCAATAATATGGGCACAAACAGGGACTTTAACAGGCCAAGTCACCAACTTAAAAGGCGAACCTTTAGTTGGGGTAAATGTCACTATTAAACAGCCATTTAGAGGTACAACAACAAATTTAAATGGTGAATATACCATTGGTAATTTATTGCCCGGCGAATATGAGTATGTAGTAGAGGCATCTTATTTAGGGTACAGCACTTTTGAGGGCACTACAACAGTGCGCGAAGATGAAACAACAGAAGAAAATTGTACCTTAAAGGAAAGTGCCACATTAATAGATGAAGAGGTAGAGGTTGGTACACGGATTCAAGGTCGCTCAAAAACAGAAACGACTTTACCTGTGGATGTAATTTCTGCCAAAGCCATCACCTCCGCCCCACAAGTAGACCTCAGCCAAATCCTACATTATCTCGCCCCCTCCTTTAATGCCAATCGCCAAGTTCTAGCAGATGGAACCGACCATATAGACCCTGCTACTTTACGCGGCTTAGGTCCCGATCAGGTGTTGGTATTGGTAAATGGAAAACGGCGACACAGCAGTTCATTGGTCAACGTAAATGGAACGGTTGGACGCGGTGCTGTTGGTACAGATTTTAACACCATTCCAACCGCAGCCATTAAACAAATTGAGATTCTTAGAGATGGTGCTGCTGCTCAATACGGTTCTGATGCTATTGCAGGAGTAATCAATATTGTGTTAAAAGACAATGTAGACGCTACGAGCATGTCGGGCAGCGCAGGAAGTACCTTAGATGGTGGCGGTGAGCAGTTTAAATATGATGCTAGTTTTGGTTTAAAAGTGGGCGACAAAGGCTATGTCAATATCACTGGCGAAATGTTGTTCCGAAATAGTGCTAATCGAGGGGGGGTTTATACAGGAAATGTTTATTCTGCAAACGACAGCATGGACGCATTGTTACTTAATCAACTCAGCTTTGATCGAGCTAATGCAATGAAAGTAGGCCCTGCTAAAGCTTTTGTGAGTACCTTATTTTTTAATGCTATCTTACCCCTACAGGACGAAACAGAGCTCTATGGTTTTGGCGGTGTTACCTATCATCGAGGGCGTGGTTTTGGCTTTTATCGCTTACCAAAAGATAGAGATCGAGTGGTATTAGAACTACATCCTAGAGGTTTTCTTCCCTCTATCGAGCCTATTATTGCTGATCAGTCGCTTACTTTGGGCATTCGAAAATTAGTTAAGGGATGGAACTTAGATTTAAGTACCACTTATGGAAAAAATACCTTTGATTTCAACGTATTCAATTCCAATAATGCTTCTATGGGCATTATTTCCCCCATCAATTTATATGCAGGTGGTTTCGTTTTTAATCAAAATACAACAGGAATTAATTTATCAAAAATATTTAAACCAAAAGGAATTAAATTTATTAACCTATCTTTTGGCAGTGAATTTAGACTAGACAGTTATTCCATCATAGCGGGTGAAGAAGCTTCTTATATTAATGGTGGCGATACCTTATCGGACGGCAGTTTGCGCGCTGTTGGCGTACAAATGTTCCCTGGGGTAGAGCCTGAAAATGAACTAACGCGTACTCGTTACAATTTAGCTTTTTATGCAGATATAGAAAGTGAATTGCGTAAAGGCTGGGTAATGGGCGTTGCTGGGCGTTTTGAAAGCTATAGCGATTTTGGTGAAAGTTATAGCGGCAAAATAGCTACTAGACTGCAAGTATTGCCTAAGTTAGCCATACGTGGTGCGGTTAATTCTGGTTTTAGAGCTCCTTCCTTACATCAAATTTATTCTAGCAAAGTTAATGTGCAATTTATCGAAGGCGAGCCTGTCCGTGTAGGTACTTTTAACAACGAAAGTCAGGTAACCAAAGCGTTTGGAGTAGGTAGATTAAAAAATGAACGCTCCTTAAATTACAGTTTGGGCATTGCTTCACGCTTGGCACATAATTTAAGTTTGACGGCTGATGTTTATCAAATAGATATTGATGATAGAATTGTAATTTCAGGTCTATTAGACAGTCGAGAGGATGAAGAAGTTGCCAAAATTTTAACGCCTTTTGGCGTGACTTCTGCTCAATTTTTCACCAATGCCATAGACACACGAACTAGAGGTGCAGATGTGGTTTTGAGCTATAAAAGCCTGTTAGGTCGTGGAATTTTAAAGCTCACCGCAGCAGGTAATTATAGTAAAACAGAGGTGATTGGCAACATCCGAACAACACGTCAGTTGGAAGGTAAGGAAGATATTTTATTTAATAGAGAAGAACGTTCTCGTATTGAATCGGTGCAGCCGCGCACAAAAATGCAATTTACTACCGACTATGAACTCGGAAAATTTTCTGCTTTATTACACTTAGTACGATTCGGCGAAATTTCTTACATACACCCTGATGACGGCGACCCCGAAAATTGGCAGCTTAATACTTTTACCAACCGCATTGAGTCGCGTGATCAGGTATTTTCGCCTAAAATTGTTACGGATGCCACCATTAGCTATCAATTATTTAAAGAATTAAAATTTTCGATAGGTGGTAATAATATTTTTAATGTTTACCCCGACAAACTGAAACATTCTGTCAATACAAGTGAAGGGCGTTTTGTCTACAGCCGTAGGGTAACACAGTTCGGACATGTAGGGGCTTTTTATTATATTAGAGCGAATTTGAAGTTTTAGCTTTTTGGACTTTTTTAGAGTTTGGAAGGTTACAAAGTTACAAGGTTTTAAAGTTTTTATTTTTTTAATAAACTTTAAGAATAATGCCTTTTGCTTTTCTAACCAAAACGATATAAAATCAAATGAAATTATTATTGTTTTTATTAATGAAGTAAAAGACGAAAAACCAATTTAGTTCCAAACTCTAAGACTTTTGGACTTTTGGAGAATATTAAAAATAAAAACGGTCTTGTGAGCTACTGTTCACAAGACCGTTTTTATTATCACCAATCAACGAATCTATCAATACAAAATATTTTTATTACTATAGTAAAATAAAGTAAATTTAGAGTCTGCTAAGTTGCCATTAGCATCATAGCATTTTACATATACATCTGTTCCTGAATCTGAGCTGCTTTTCAACCATTTGTCCACACTAGCATAGGTATTATTACTTCCATAAGAAGTAGCAATAGCCATCGTAGAACTTTGATGTGGTACAAGGCCTAACTGTACCTTATACGAACCTGTAGATAAGCGTTGAATTTTGATGTTTTTGCTTGCATTATTCTTAGCATAAGTAGCTGAGGGGGAATATATTCGGCTGGCAGTAGCATCATTTGCCCATACAAAAGCTCCACAATCAGCATCTTCCCCATTTCCATTTTGACCAATATTAAAATCGTTGATAAAGCTAATCACAAATTTACTATCAGCAGGCTGACCATTGGCATCAGTAATTTGAACATTAACAGAAGCCCCCCCTCTACTAGATAAACCCCAGTTAATAACTTGCGCGCGGCGTGCAGTCCCATTATAAGGCGTAACTAATACATTGCCTTTTTGTTGGGTATAGACATCTGGTTTTAAACCTGCAAATTCTACTTTATAACGTCCTGTACCTGTTTTTGTAACTGTATTGCGACCACCAGAAGAATTGTAAGTATAGCCATGTGTTACTTCCCCTGGGCTACTCATCCAAGTATAGGCTCCACTTTTTTTATCCTCATGATAGAAAAAGATCACAAACCGACCGTCAATCGGACGACCCGTAGGAGCAAAAGCTTTGAGATTGATGTTTAGGTTGCTGCCTGAACGCCCCCAATTCACTACCTGAACGCTATGATTACCACCATAAGCCACTGCATGACAAACACCATTGTAATGACTGCCCATATTTGGAATCACCACTTGATAAACCCCTGTAGCCGAGCGTTTACCAACGATAGCTCCGCCTGTAGAGTTAAATTGGTAATAGGAACTTAGCGTAAATTGATTAGAACTAGGCTTGTCAAACCAGCCCCAAGCGCGTGCAGGAGCAGCATCTACATCAATAGTATAGGCACTCATTAATACAATCACTAAGCAAATAAACGCAATTAATTTTTTCATGATTTTTTGAGTTTAATAGGTTAAAAAGTTGTAAAAATTTCAATATTTTATCATAAATAAATATAAAATTTAAATGACTTAATTTTACAATAAACTTTTTATTAAAAGATAAATATACTTCTTCCTTATCACTTGCAAAAGTGCGAGGATTGATACTTAAAAAAGGCTAAACCTTTCCCATTACAATTGACTAATCATTTGATTATCAACTGATTAACAGATTTTAAAAGCCAGCTTTTTTTAGCATATTATAAGAGCATGGTATGACCAATAGGCTCATAAAAGTACAGCATAAGCATATACTTTACAAGCTACTTTTGCACAAGTAGTTATGGCAAATAGGTATGGGGAAATCTTTGTAAATATTTTGGGATAAAGGTAGGTTGTGTTTGGTGTAGAATTTGAAATTACTTCATAGGCAGATTGAAATTTGATGTGATTGGTAAATTATTTTACTATTTGACAAATAATATAAGCATTTTTTGTGAACTTTCAAAGTTTATACGTTAAATACTTAAAAAAAACCTCTTACATTTTGGAATATAAGAGGTTTTTTTAAGTCAAATAAAATATAGTAAAAATCACAAACATTTAATAATAAAGGGTTTATCTCAAGTCTCCTGTCTCATATCTCCCATCTATTCAGCATCTAAAGGTTCTTCTTTATGTAGTTTAATTTTTCGCTCCACAGTATTAAATGGTCCTTCAATCAATTGCCCATCTTTGTCTACTAACTCCAATTTAAAGGTATTTTCGCCCATTGGTAAGCCTTCCACAAAATAGGGTTGCCATTTGTCTAATAAAAATTCTGTGCCATTAATGGTGGCTTTTACTTTATTGCCTTCTGGCGAAATTTCGGTATTGACTAAGTAAAAATCCAATAATATTTTTTGCACATTAGCTTCTCCTACATACTCTCCTTTAGGGCGGCTGTAAAATAAATGCGGAGCTTTCAAATCGTAGGTTGTTTGCGTTTTAGGCGTACCAACCATAAATTGACTAAGGCTATACGCATCTGCTGTTTTCAAACTTTCGTGATAAGAACGCGATAAAAATGCCAATGCTAAATAATTGTTTGGTGATAATTCTTTGCCAAATTGCGCTTGGTAATGTGCCGAATAAGGTTCATTGTTCAAAATCAAGTGGATGTGCTGCCCCTTTGCAGAATTTGCACACATTTTTTGCTCCGCATCTGCTGTTTGATTGCCTAATGCATAATTTTTAACGTCAAACTGAAACGCAACGTTGGTATTATTTTGTTTTGCTCCATCTGCTGGACTTGTAATGGCAATAGCAGCATTGTCATAAATAGGAGAATTGGTAACAGGAGTAAGGGTCAAGCTGCCATTGGTGATAGGTTCATTGGCTTCAATAGGAGTAGTTTCAACTGTTGCATCACCTTCTGTAGCTGCTGGTACTTGTTCTACTTCCTCAGTAGCAGATTTACTAGGGTCCACTGCTTCCCCTGCACCCTCTTCTACACTTGTAGCTTTATCATCAGTTGCTTGTTTATTGCTTGTATTTTGGCAGCTGAACATGCTCATTATAAAGAGCACAAAAAAAGAATAAAAAAATACTTTCTTCATAATCCTTGTAGTTGTACTTAAAATTGTTGAGTTATTGAATAAGTAAATAATCGGTTAGCTACTAGTAATTAGATTTTAGAGATTAGAAGTCAGGTTTTAAACTATTTGGCAAGACTAAAAAATAAACTTGAAACCATTAAACTCGCAAGCCGTAACCCCAAACTCACAATCCACAACTCAAAACTAGCAACTAATTTTCGCAAACAAAATTAACACTTTCTTTTAGTTAATAGAGCACATAATTTATTTTATTGTAATTTTGCATAGATTAAATTT
>JAHDHV010000158.1 GCA_020631155.1 Bacteroidota bacterium
ATAAATCTAAAAAATTGTAAGGCAAACCTGCTGTATCAATATAGGAGTAAAACAATTTAGAAGATTCATCTAAATAAGATATTTTTCCAGCTAATACATAAGACCCACTCCATTCTTCTCCATCTTTTAATTTAATGATGGGTCCTTCTAAAATCGCTTTGGACAAAAAGGTGTTGGTTGCGAATTTGCCTGATAGTCGGTTTTTGTTGCCATCGCGCGTTGCAATGTCAATAACGGCGGAGATGCGGCCGCCATATTCGGCATTAAATCCGCCTGTTAATACCTCGACATTTCGGATAAGATCGGTTTCAAAAACGGAAAATAGGCCAACAGAGTGAAAGGGGTTGTAAATCGTTAAGCCGTCTAAAAGTACTTTGGTTTGGATTTGCGAACCTCCTCGAATGTAAAGCTGCCCCCCCTGATCGCCTGTAAAAACGACCCCGGGCAGGATTTGAAGGTATTGCGCTAAATCGGGTTCGCCCCCTACGGCGGGAATTTTATTGATTTGTTTAGGTGTAATTTTTACCGTACCAATCCGCACTTCTGACTTAGCTTCGTCTCGCTCCCCTCCTACTTCAAAGGTTTCTAAGCGTACATCACTTTTATTGATGAATAGCTTTTGATTGACAATTTTATTGGCTTGAATTTGAATTTCTACACGAGTAGTATCATATCCTATAGATGTTGTCATTAATACATATTCTCCTACTGGTACGCCATTAATAGAGTAAAAACCGTCTACATCGGTTGCTGCGCCGTAGGTTGTTCCTTCTAGGTATACATTGGAAAATAAGACGGCTTCTCCTGTTTCTTTTTCATAAACAAATCCTCTTACAGAACCTTTTTGGGCGGAGGCTGCTCCAATGAAGCCAATCATAAACAGGATTATCAATAGTAGTTTTTGGTATTTTTGCTGCATTAGTTGTTTTTTATATGGTGAGACGTGAGATAGGAGACATGAGATGTGAGATTTTTGGATTTTGGACCTAAATTGGGTTTTTGCCTTTTATTTCATTGATTAACATAATGATAATAAAATTAAATTTATTATATCATTAATGAATAAATTTTCAGTAGGTGTTAGTTTTAAAATTTATTGAAAAAAAACAAAAACCTTATAAATTTGCAACCTTCCAAACTCCAGAACTTTATCATCTTCCAAACTCCAAAAAATTATGCAAATTCCAAAATTCCTTTTCCTTCTCGGATAATTTCGGGTTCGTAGCCTGTGCAATCCACAACCGTTGACGCATGATTATCACCCATTCCACCATCAATCACTATATCCACCAATTTCTTGTATTTGTCATAAATTAATTCTGGATCGGTTAGATATTCCAGTATTTCATCCTCATGTTTTAGGGAAGTAGACAAAATAGGATTGCCTAACTCCTGTACAATGGCTTGAGCAATGTGATTTTCGGGAATCCGCACACCAATGGTTTTCTTTTTTGCTTTGAATAATTTTGGTACAGCATTGCTCGCCTTTAGGATAAATGTATAAGGTCCTGGCAAATGCCGATTCATCAAGCGATAAACGGTTTTATCAAATTGATGCGTAAATTCTGAGATTTGACTTAAATCGTGGCAGATAAACGAAAAGTCTAATTGATTGGCTTTCAAAGACTTAAATTGTGCAATTCGAGCAATGGCTTTATTGTTGTACAAATTACAGGCGATGCCATAAACGGTATCTGTTGGATAAATGATGATACCGCCTTTTCGCAAACAGTCGGCTACTTGTCTAATTTTTCGTTCACTCGGATTGTCGGGATGTATTTTTAATAGCATGGGTTTTGGATTTAGATATTAGAAATCAGATTTTAGAAGTTAGATATTGGCTTTTTGGCTTTTTGGCTTTTTGGCTTTTTGGCTTTTTGGCTTTTTGGCTTTTTGGCCGCTTAGATATTAGAAATCAGATTTTAGAAGTTAGTTTTTAAAAAAATTTGTAATTTCTAATTTGTAATTCGCAATTAAATACAATTAAATAAAAAAGCCTTCCAACAGTTTTTTTATTGGAAGGCTCTAATGTACAAATTTCTATTTGTTTATTCATTTCATTAACCTTATTTAACATCCGATATTTTAATGCTTGATGCTATCCTAAAGTATTTATTGTGAACAAACTATGTGTATGTATTCTATTCAATTTGATTGAGAAATGGCTTAAAATGTTGTGGAAATTGCTTTTTGGCTCTTTAGATATTTAGCTTTTTGGATATTTAGTTTTTGGAAAAAAACACTATTTATCAATATCCTTAAAGGTTTTCCTAATTTCATCCTTTGGCTTCAAAAACAAAATCAAGACAGCTTCTTAGCTTGCCATCACCTCTGCCACTTTTTCGGCAGCTTCTTTTAGCAAAATCGCAGAGTGTACTTCTAAGCCCGACTCGTCAATGATTTTTTTGGCGATTTCTGCATTGGTACCTTGTAAACGCACAATAATTGGCACATTGATTTCACCGATGTTTTTATACGCCTGTACTACGCCATTTGCTACTCTATCGCAGCGCACGATACCACCGAAAATATTAACCAAAATTGCTTTTACATTCGGGTCTTTAAGGATGATTCGGAAGCCTGCTTCTACGGTTTCTGCATTGGCTTTACCGCCTACATCTAGGAAGTTAGCAGGTTCGCCACCCGACAATTTGATAATGTCCATAGTAGCCATTGCCAAGCCTGCGCCGTTGACCATGCAGCCTACATTGCCGTCCAATTTTACAAAGTTCAAACCGTATTTTCCTGCTTCCACCTCTGTTGGGTCTTCTTCCAATACATCGCGCAATTCGGCTAAATCTTTGTGGCGATATAACGCAGATTCATCTAAGCTTATTTTAGCATCTACCGCTATAATTTGGTCGCTTGCCGTTTTAAACAATGGGTTAATCTCAAGCATTGAAGCATCTATGCCTGTATAAGCTTTGTATAACTTACCTACAAATTTAACCATATTTTTGAAAGCAGTGCCAGATAAACCTAAATTATAGGCAATTTTTCGCGCTTGAAAAGGCAATAAACCCATGCCAATATCTACCCATTCTTTATGAACTAAATGTGGCGTTTCTTCGGCTACTGTTTCAATATCTACACCGCCTTCGGTAGAGTAAATAATGACGTTTTTGCCTTTTCCTCTATCCATGAGCATACTTAGGTAAAACTCCTTTGGCTCGCTTTCACCGGGTAGGTAAACATCCTCGGCGATGAGTACTTTATGCACCTTTTTTCCTTCCGCACCTGTTTGTTTGGTCACTAAGTTCATACCAATCATCGCATCGGCACGCTCGCGTAATTCCTCAAGGCTTTTTGCCAATTTCACACCGCCGCCTTTGCCACGTCCGCCTGCATGTATCTGCGCTTTCACCACCCAAATAGGGGTATTGGTTTCTGCTTGTAGCTTTTGGGCAGCGGCTACTGCCTCCTCCGTTGTATGCGCTACAATTCCTCTTTGCACAGGAACGCCGAATGAATGAAGTACCTCTTTGGCTTGATATTCGTGTAAGTTCATGTATATTATATTAGTTTTATCATTTTTATAAAAATAAATAAACAAACTGTTAATCAAATGATTGACTCATTTTTTTACTCATTTATTTATTTTAGAAAAATAACAAATTTTATCTTATATTTTACAAAATAAATATCTTTCTAAATTCACCGCTAAAATAAAGTTTTCTGTAGGGAAATCAAAGGAAAGAGGATTAGAAGTTGGATTTTTTGGACTTTTGGACTTTTAACTAAATATCTAAACAACCAAACAGCTAAATATCTAAACAGCTAAACAGCTAAACAGCCATTTTAAAAACAAAGTATTAGGAAGATGATGAAACACATTTTTATTTCAAAACCACAGTCTAATAACTACTGTCTACTTCACCACAAAAGGCTCATTTTTCAACCATTTTTGCAATAATTCTTTATTATCCAAGATTTTACCGACAACTCGATACTTTGATTTTTTTAGTACATTTGCTGTCAAAGGATTTTCACTGCGAACCCTTTTGCCACCTGTACGTGCAGCATGAACAAAATCCACGCCTTTGGTATGAACCACCAAAAAACCGACATGGGTATCTAAGCCGACAATGTAAATGCCTTGTCCCATCTCCTCTACCAAACGTATAAATTTTCCGGTAGACATACCACTAAATCGCTTGATGTAGGTTTCAGAAACCAGTGTTTTGATAATTTTTTCTGCTGCCTGTTGCGCCAATTTAGAACGTTCTACGTCAAAACCTAAGTCGCGCAGGATGGTTGTAACAAAATAACCACAGGCAATTTTACCTTTTCGGGGCGTTTGTGTGATGCCGTTAAAGTCCCAAGGTGTGCCATACCAATAGTCAAAAAGGTCAATGAAACGTTCAAAAAGATAGGGGGGTAATTCTCGATCTACACGTTGTCGTTCTTCTTTTGAAGTCGTTTCTTTATAAAAATTCCGTATCTTTTCATTGTCTATACGTATTTGTTCTACACGATCTTCATAGGAAACAGCTTCTACCTTTCGGTAACAAGCACTGTTTATCAAAGTAATTATACATAACAAAATAAGGATACTGTTTTGAATACGCACGTCGCTATAAGGTGAATTAGTGAATGAAATTAAGTATCAAAGACTTTTTAGACTTTTAGACTAACAAATTAAAGACTAAAATGGTTAAACCTAATTTTATGATCTAGGTTCTTCCTGTATTTGGATTTTTTTCCCTTAAAAAAGTAACCGTAAAATAGTGCTGTTTTTTTTATTTGGTCAGTAAGTTACCCAAGTAAGACTAAGTAATAGGTACTTTCAAACTATTTAGCGAGTGTTTTAAATCTTGTATTAAGTCATATTCTTTATCTAAAAAACCAACTGCTAATCGAATCAAATTAGTTGGCAAACATTCTTCATTTTTAGAGCTTTTGTCACTCATATCTATAAATTGCTTAATAATAGAATAAGGAGTGCCAAAGTTGGAGGTTATTTTAGGACATTTTAACCGATTGATAAAATTAGGTACCATTTCACAGCTGCCTTCTAATTCAAAAAAGATCAATCCGCCACCACCTTGCATATGTTTTTGAGCAACTTTGTAATGCTTATGACTTTTTAATAAAAGATAGTGTACTTTGCGAATCATTGGATGGCTTTCTAAATATTGAGCTATATTTAGGGCAACTGTATTGACTTTTTGCATTCTCAAGGAAAGCGTTTTAAGGCTTCTGTTTAATAAAAAAGCTTCCATAATGTCTGGTGTATTGCCTGTTATATCTCGAAATTCTTTTAATTTTAAGATATGTTTTGCTCGCCCACTCACTAATCCTAAAATAATATCATCGTGGCCTGAAAGGTATTTGGTACAGCTATTGGCAATTAAATCTGCTCCATGCAAACAAGGAAAATAGTCAATAGGTGATGCCAGTGTACTATCAACAATCAGTAATATCTCCTCTCCTAAAATGCGCCTCACTTTATTGATGTCAATAAAATATAATAATGGATTAGTTGGAATTTCTAAAAAAACCATCTTTAACTTCTTGGGAAAGGTTTCTAATGCAGTGTAAAACTCCGTTTCATCGGCACAATTTAGCCAAAAAATAGAAAAACCTATTTGCTCAGAAAATTTTTGGAACATTAAAACTGTTTCCGTATGCATTGGTTTGTTTAATAAAATCGCATCCCCACGCTGAATAAATGTTAAAAGACAACTAAAAATAGCGTTCATTCCTGATGGAAATATTAATTTTACTGAATATCAGTAACTTACACACACTAACGTACAATCATCTATCAAAAAATATTTTCAAAAAAAGTGCTTTTCCTTGCAATAATATGACAAAATTACTGCTTTTTGCCTCAAAATAAATAACACACCTGCCATTTTCAAACCCATAAAACGCATAAAAAAAACCGTCAATCTATCACAAAGGATAAACCAACGGTTTCATATTATGAAAATAGCAGTACTTATTTTTAGCCTTCTATCGTTTGAAGTTTTTGTTTGTTACTTGTTAAAAAGTCGTTAAAATCTTTGTAGTTAGCATAAATATAATTCATTCTTTTAGTAGGTACTATTTGCGCTATATTGGTTGTTGCTGTATAGCCTGCTATGTCATTATCTAAAAAAGTATATGCTTTTTGATAAGTTTCTAAAGTCTCCTTAGCAGCTTTAACCGTCTCCACTGAATGTAAAATAATCACATCCGTTTTAAGTTGCTCAATTCCTTTGTAAGTAAGTACGCTTAAAAAATCGGTGAATCCTTCAAAAATGGAAACGCTATCTTTGCCACTGGACAAAATGGTAATGTCCTTTTTGCTCAAACAACCTTTGTAATATTTGTTTCTCACTTCGTAACCGTTGGAACGGTTTTTCATACATAGTGCAAAATAGTGTTTTCCATTCAAGTAATAATAAATTTCCTCTACATACTTCTTTGCAATTTCCACGCTAATACAACGGCTTTGCAAATAAGTGGTTAAGGCTGCATTTTGTAGCGGTTGAACCTTCTTTATTGTGTATTCAGCATCTTGTACAACGGTTAATTTTCTTTGCCCTGTAGCGTTAAAATTGCCACTCTCTAAAAAGTGTAATGCACTGGCTAAAGTGCAATTATTTAAACGTTGTAACAAATCAAGTGCGTCACCCCCTTTGTCACTTTGCGAAAAATCTTTAAATGTGTTGTCGTCCGTATTGACCACAAAAGAAGGTGTTTTATCTGTTGTACTAAATGGTGAATGATACCAAAGGTAAAGCCCGTTTTTTCGACTGTCTTTTGCTGCATGTCCAAACGCTAATAAAATCGCCTCAATTGGTACTTTTTTAGCTTTAGCTATCCTATTTTTAAAGTGTTGGTATTGTTCCATAATTAAAGAGATTTGAACCGATAAAGAAAAAAGAATACATTTGCTTAACTTCTAATTATCTTTTTTCTTTATCGGTTTCCCTATCTAAAAAAAAATAAAGTTTATTTCCTGTTTTTACTTACTTAGTTACTTAGTTGTGCCTTAAATAGATGATTTACAGTTAGTTACAACTAAGTAAGATGTTTTTTTAATCTTACTTACTTACTTAGTATTTTGCCTGTTTTTGTCATTTTAGTGTCTGAAAACTAAGTAACTAAGTAAGAACTAAGTAACTTGTTTTATATCATCTTACTTAGTTATAATGAATTGATTATCAATAGGTAAACATACAACTAAGTAACTAAGTAGGTAAGTAAGTGGATTTTTAGTTTTTTTTGAAAAGCTTTTATAGTAGCTATATGAATGTAAAATTCAATTTATTTTAGTTTATCTATATAATAGCCTTTTCTTTGATGCTTCAACTCTTTAACATATACCTGTACTTTTTTAAATCCTAATGCTATCAATGCCTTACCTATCCTTACATAACTTATTCTAATGTTTGTCTTTTCGCTTAGGTAATCAGTAATGTCTTTAGCGGTATAAAATATGCCTTTGCTTTTGGTGGATGGTGCAAAGTATTCGCTTATCAAATCGGTTTCGGGTGTGCTTATTTGGAATTGTCGGTTTATCTTTTCGCTGTATACCGTTTCTTTGGATGTCATTCTAAAATTAAAGCCTGACTTTAAAAGTGTGTATGCCTGTGCATAAACTTTGTCAATACATACATTTTGGTTATAGCCTCTTTTACCCCCGTTGTCGTGCTTTACGCCGTCTATCTCAAAGATTAAAAAACGGACGTTTCCCGTTACATCGGTTAAAAACTCATGGTCGTTTGTGCTTGCTAAAAAACTAGCTGTGCGAGTAAATACGGACGGTTTGCGGTCAAATGGAACACGTTGTTTAACCGTTTCCCTTGTAAAGAATGATTTTGCTTTGTTGATGTCATAACGTGAAAAATTGGCTAATTCATCAAGATTGATAAACAGGTTTTGACACAAAGAAAATTCACCATCTTTTGAATGAAAGTCTATATTTTCAGCTATGAAGCCTTTTAATTTTTCAGGGACTAGAAAACGTAAAAAAGAGGTCTTACCATCGTTTTGTTTGCCCACTAATGTAAAACATTGCTTATTGAATGGGATAACACCCAATGAACAGGCTAAAGACCTGACAAGCATTTTTTTAAATTGGCTATTGAACCAAATTTGATTTTTTGCTTTGACATAATTTGCTAATTGGTCAATGTAATCTGTTTTACCGTCCCATGCTTCTAAATCATGGACATACTGTTTAAATGGGTTGTATTTTGGAATGTAGCTTGATTTGAGCAAAGCAATTAACGGCTTTTCAACTGCTTTAAATCCCATCTCTAATAACTCACAAATAAAGTCATTTTCGTTTAACGGTCTGAACTCCTTTTCATAGTCGTACTTAGGCTTTTTTGCCTTGCTTTCAAACTCATTGCTAATAGTGTTATATCGTAGCTCATAGCGGTTTAAAATGTAGTTAGCTATCTTAACAAACTTTGGTGTATCTTCATTGATTTCTGTTACTTTAAGCTTTTTTAAACGCTTTTCATTTTCAATAGCAGAACCAATTTTAATGACTGTTTTGGTGAGGTTTATTTTTTGCCTTTGCACTGGTACGGCTTCGGGTGGTGGTTCGCTGATGGGTTGCGGTGGTTTGTTAGGTGTGTCTTTAATTTCCTCTAATGGCTCGACTTTGGGAATGGGTATTTGTCCAAAAATTTTACGACAACTTTTGACCAATTCACAATTTTTAAAGTCTACCATCTGACTAAACTCATAGGCTTTTTTGATGGCTTCATCATAGCCTAAATACTCAATAACTTGGTCAATCGTGCTATGTTGATAGCCTTTAAATTTACCCTCTTTTTTATGGATAGTAACTAGCTTTGGGTTTACCTTAATTCGCTTTAAATCGCTTATGCTTTTAGCTTTAGAATGAATATTATTATTTATTACGTTTTCCTCACTAGGAACTTTTGTTTGTTTTTTCGAGTTATTTAACATAACTTTAGCAATGTTTTATAAAGTAATTGGTGTTTAAAAGGAAATAGACAAGTCGTGTACGTCTATTTCCTTTTTTTATACCCTTACTTATGTATTTTAAAAATAGTAAAATAAATTAAAAAATAGCGGTTTTTACCGTTTTCTGGCTTGGCTCTGGCATCCATCGCACAAAAAGAGCAGCTTTTTTAAAATGATGTAAAAAAATGTAAATACATAAATTAGCTTTTACGCTTCCTGCGATTAGCTAAGGTTAAATATTCTTTGGCTTTTTCCTCAATAACTGTTTGCTGTTCCATCGGCTTTACTGGTTTGCTTAATAACCATTCTTCCAACTCCGATTTTTTAAAGGTTAAGAACTTACCTTTTTTGTAATGTGGGATTCTGCCTTGACTGGTCAACCTGTATAAATGAGGCTTTGAAAATCCTAAAAAATTAGCAGCTTCTATTGTATTTAAACGCTCTTTATTTTCAACTACTTGATTAGAAGCTTTTATATTTTCAGATGCTTTTAAGACTGCTTTATTTACAATTTCCTCAATTGTTTTTACATCTGTGATAATGGTTTTATTTTGCATATTTATTTAATTTTACGAATTTAAACATTTTAATAAGCTGAAATTGAGTAAACACTCATTATTAATTTTATATTATTCTTTGCCTACATATACCTAGTAGTAGAATTTCTCGCTTTATGCCACAATTTATTTACATAGTTTGCATAATTATTACTTTCAGTTTTTTTTGTTTTATCCATTCTACCCATCGCATAATGAACAATTAGTTTACCCAAATCTACTTTAGTAGCTTCACTAATGTATTTAAGGCCAGGACATCCGTTTACCTCTACTACATAATCTATTCCCGTATTATAATCCGTAAAAATATCAACGCCTGCAATCTCTAAATTTAATGCTGCTGCTGCATCTATAGCAAGTTGCTTTTGTGCTTCTGTTAGCTCCGCTTTTTCTGCTCTACCTGAAATAGAAGCGTTTGCCCTAAAGTCATCGTCAAGGCTGTAACGCCTCATAGCTGTAACAACACTACCCCCTATCACCCAAATTCTAAGGTCGCTTTTTGCCTCATCTGTTTTAGCAGTTTCTATAAATTGTTGTAATAATGCAGGTGCGTTTCCTGTAGCCCTAAAAAACATTGATGCACTTAATTTGTCTCGCAATAAAAAAACAGTTTTCCCCTGTGAACCATGCAAAGCCTTTGCAACACATGGATAGCCTCCAACAGTCTCAATCAATTGAGCGTAATCATGTCCATTGTAAAAAAAGGTTGTTGCTGGTATTCGCACTTTATTGGATGATAAGATTTGAGTAGTTAACAATTTGTTGGTAGCATTTAACAGACTTTGCGCCGATGTTACAGATGGTACTCCCATACATTTGTTAATGTGTCGTAAAAGTGCTGCGCCGTACTGCATTGCCCCCCCAAGTCGAGGAATTACAACGTCAATATCTTTAGCGTAAACCCTTTCGCCTTCATAGTAAAGTTTATCATATCCGATTTTGTCGGAATTTTGAAAATAAAAGTCAATCGGCTTTGCTGCCCATACTTCAACACCTAGTTTTTTACCTGCCTCTATGATTTTTTTAGATGATCCGCTTTCAGGTGAATTACTTAATAACAAAATACTCATTATTTTATATTTAATGGTTTGTTAATGACTAATAACTAAAAATTTGTTGTAATTAGCCTGTTTACTTTTGCAATATATATCATCTACTGTTTAGAAAAAAGGCGGATTAAGACGGTAAAAAATCCTTTTTTTAAAACACTAATTGCATGTATTTTTAAAAAATAAAACTTTTTATTCTGTGACTTAAAAAATAACAATTTTAAAAAAAGCAAAAAACATTGTATTATTTCATATTTCATAAAATAACGATGCATCAAAGGACACTTACGTTATACGGCGGCGCATTTCGTTAGATTCATGACAGTACAGAAATAAAAATGCACCCCTAATTCACTGAAAATCAACACTTTATTTTTCAAAGTATGACAGTGAAAAAAACAGCTTATTTAAAGTCCATTTTACAACAAAACAGTTTATGTTTTTTAGTCATACACTAATGTAAAAAAATGTATTTTTTCATGTGTTTTTTATTGAAAATCAATCTATTATTAATGTTTTTGATAAAAACAACCATTTTTTGCGCTAAATATGGCTAAAACATGTATCTAAACGGCAAAAAACAGTTGTTTTAAAGTTGTTTTGGAAGTTTACCCCTAAAAAAGCCTTATATTTTGCCTCTTTTATCCAAAAAAATCTAATTATTACGCTCTAATCGTTCATGTAAAAATCTAAAAAAGTCTATTGCCCTAACTAATTCGTCTTTTTTGCTCTTTTTTATCTTCACTCCTATAAAAGCATCATTGATTGTGCAAACAGCATCGGCAAAGTCATATTTAAAGTCATCTAAGCCACCATCAAAAGCAATAGCCTTTAAAAATCCTGTTATTTCGGTTTGTTCCCCTTCATTAAATGGATTGTTTACAATAACTTTTGTATGCTTTGGCTCTTTGCCGTTGCTGTCCTCTTGGATAGGTAGTTGTTTGATGAATCCACTTTGCAAAGCCTGTACAAATTCCTCACATGCTTTGTAACGCTCGACTTTTTTAGTGTTTGCGGTCAATCCGTTTAGCTTTCGTACATTCGCTTTTCTTTCGGCTTCCATTCGTTCACGTAAAACAAGTTGTGTAATATCTTTAAGCACCTGTTTGTCATGGTCTTTACTTTGGGGAATGTCTCCACGCTTAACGTCTGTGATTTCTAAGCCTTGTAAAAGTGCCTCACACGTTTTATAATTTTCTAGCTGTTGAGTGTTTACATTATAATCCCCTGTTCGTTGGTCTCCTTTTAAAGCTCGCTCTTTAAGTTCTGTTATCTTTGCCTCGCTAACTCTTATCGCTTCATCATTTCTAAGCTGTCCAACAATTTTTAATGCTTCTTCTAAAAGCTGTTGATTTGGGTTGTTACTTTGGTTCATAATTAAAAGTTATTTAAAAATTAAAGTAATGGTTTAAAAAATGGGTGTGATTGAATAGGTATAGTTTTCTTATTTAGGATTAGTTAATTTAACCCTATTTAATGTTTATCAATTTGGTTTGTAGGTGTTTAAATTGTGCTGCTTTACTTGTGTGTATCAAGCTTTGCAAGCTTCAAAAGGTCGGTTTGAATGGTCTACTATATTCTTAGAATATCGTAAGCCATCTTTTATATTTCGTGTTGCTCTATTAATAT
>JAHDHV010000653.1 GCA_020631155.1 Bacteroidota bacterium
AGTATGTGTTTCATAATTGCAGTTAATTGGTTATTGATATTGGGCTACTACAGCCCTTCTATTCTTGTGTAAATAAGATTCACTAAGAAAAGTAAAAATAACTATTTTAGCAATTATTTGATGAAATTATTTTACTGGATATTGATAAATAAATCATCTCCTATTTCACTTGACAATGGTATATTATATATGTTTTCCAATTAAAAAATGTATAATTTAATATATTCAAATTGAGAAAAGCAAATTAAAAATTCGTTTTTAGCATTTTTCAAAAGTATAAAATAATGTTTTTCAACTGTTTACAAGAGCTATGACGGCTAAAGCCTTCGCTACAGAACTTGTTTAAAAGATAGCCCCTCATCAAAAAAACAACTAATCACGAATCTACGAATCAACGTTTTTGACAGTGAACATTTAGTAAAATCAAGGTTTTGAATTTAAAGAAAAGATGAATGTACCATTGTCAAGTTCAGTCTCATATCTCAAGTCTCCTATCTCCCATCTCACCCCTAAAAAGAAAACGTCAAGCCGCCGCTGGGCAGTAGGGGTAATTGGTCTACCCGTTGCCCTCTGATGCGGTCTACATAGAATACATTTTCGCGGTTGTAGATATTGGTGACACTCGCCGATGCTTCAATTTTGGCGTGTTTACCCAATTCCCAGCCTTTTTTTAGGGATACATCTAGGCGGTGATAGTCGGATAAACGCCCTTGATTGAGTGCTTCCTCGTATAAAATGCCCAAATTGCCATTTTGTGAATTTAAGTCGGTTGCTACGCCATCTAAGAAGTTGATGTCTTCGTAAAAGCCTTGTGTTCGGGTAAATGGAAATGCGGAACCATAATTCCAACGGAAGCTGACTTCCCAATTATTGCCAAAACCGTAGCTTGCCAAAAAGTTGAGGTTGTGTCGGCGATCGAAGTGTGGCGGATAGGTTTGATTGGCATCGGTACGGCGAACAAAACCGAGGGAGTATACACCCCATAAAAAGAGGTTGCGGTAGTCGTATTTGGCTAGGACATCAAAACCGTAGGCGCGCCCGTTTTCCACTACATAATTAGGGTCGGCAGGAAATAATTTTTCGCGATTGAGGTTGATTAACTGTGGAAACCCCTTGTAATAAACCTCTGCATTAAGAGTTAATTCCCGACTGACATCAACCTCAACACCTCCGATTGCATGAACCGAATTTTGCAAATTATTATTCACTGCTTCACCATCTGCATTTCGCAAACTTTCTTCGGGAGCAGACAAGAAACCTGTAAATAAATTCACTACATCCCTATCCGATTTGGTACTGATAAAGTTTTGTGTATAAAAACCTCCTGAGCCTTTCACGCGAACTTTGTCAGTCAAATTATACTTAAAGCCAAAACGAGGTTCAAAAGTAACCGCAGGCAAAGAAGCATAAACATTTAGCCTTATACTCGGTTCTAATATTAAACGCCCCCCTAAATCAGCCTTATATTTTACAAATCCTCCTAGTTCGGTAGTGTATTGATTCGCTTCAATTTTAGAGCCTAATACATTAAAAAAGTCAAAAGTTGTAGCAAAACCACTGACTTCGATGCCATACCTAATATCGCCTTGTGGGAAAAAGTAGGAAAAGCTAACGCCACCATTAAAACCGCCTATAGAACTTGTTCGAGGCTTTTCATTGGCTTCGGTTAATTTCATTTCGTAAGTAGAATAAGAGAAAAATCCGTCAATAATTGCCTTAGAAAAAGCAGGAACTAAGGAGAAATTTGCGCCCATTCCCCAAGTATCCCAAGCGAAAAGGGAACGCCCTTGAAAGTCTGCATTGTCGTTGTGTCGGTAGGCGGAAACGCTTAATTTACTTCCCGTTCCAGCCGTAAAAGAGGCTTTGGCATATAAATCTAAAAAATTGTAAGGCAAACCTGCTGTATCAATATAGGAGTAAAACAA